>CAYXQH010000087.1:0-13847 GCA_964467425.1 uncultured Saprospiraceae bacterium | reverse complement strand
AACAGCCAGTCTTTCTATTCTTTTATTTAATAAAAAAGAACCCCATAGAAATCGAAAATTAATTATCGCTTTTTTGGCTTTTTGTTTTTCTATCTGGATAATTATAGGCTGTGGTCAAGAGGTTGTATTTTGGGGATTCATACTTTTGATGACAGGCATTCCTTTTTACGTATGGCTAAAACGTGATCCTCGTTAAGAAAATTTACCAAACAATATTAATTAAAACATGAAGCAATTTTTTATAGATCCCGATATTAAAAAAGCAGAAACACTCCCTGCTTCTTTTTATCGTAGCCCTGAAGTATTTGATGCTTTAAAAGAAAAAGTATTTGTGAAGTCATGGCAATGGATTGGTGACCATACCATTATTCCTTTTCAAGAAATGGTTTATCCGCTTACCTTTCTGGAAGGTTATCTAAATGAACCACTTTTCCTTTCAAAAGATAAAAATAATGTGCTGAAATGTTTGAGCAATGTATGTACGCATCGTGGAAATCTTGTCGTTCAACACCCTGGCAAAACTAAAGGCCTCACCTGCATGTATCATGGAAGGCGATTTGAGCTAGACGGTTCTTTCAAAATGATGCCTGAATTTAAAGAAGCTGAAAATTTTCCACGTCCTTGCGATCATTTAAAGTCTTTTCCAATCCAGGAATGGGGCCCTTTTTTATTTACTGGATTAGAGCCTGCTTTTGATTTATCGAACGTAATTGACATCATGCATCAACGGATCGGCTTTTTACCGCTTCATCAATTTAAAGCACAACCCAGTCTGAATCGGGATTATTTAGTTAATAGTCATTGGGCGCTTTACTGCGACAATTATCTGGAGGGCTTTCATATTCCGTTTGTCCATCAGGATTTAAACGCTGTCTTAGATTATGGCAATTATACTACCGAGCTTTTCGAGCATGTAAATCTTCAAATTGGCTACTCAAATGATGGGGAGGAAGTTTTTAATTTGCCAGAAGGTCATATAGATTATGGTAAAAAAGTGGCGGCTTATTATTTCTGGGTGTTTCCAAACATGATGTTTAATTTCTATCCCTGGGGCTTATCTATTAATCTCGTAAACCCTTTAAGCAGGGATAAGACCAAAGTCAAATTCATTACCTACGTTTATGATGAATCCAAATTAAATAGTGGCGCCGGAGCACTTTTAGACAAAGTAGAACGCGAAGATGAGTTCGTTGTTGAAGGCGTTCATAAAGGTTTACAATCCAGATATTATAAAAGTGGAAGATTCTCCCCTACCAGAGAAAAAGGTGTTCATCACTTTCATCGTTTATTGGCCGACTTTTATAATGTTAATCAGTAATGACCTTTCCTTCGGACAGTTTAGTCACTAAATTCCTTGATACAGGTTTTATTCACTTATTTTTTGTAATTTTATATCTATTACTTAAATAACCTATATTAAAAAATGAAATATTTAAATATCTTTTGCGTCCTCCTTGTTTTTTCGCTTGCGCTTCTAACGTCCTGTAACAGTGATAGTTCAGATGCTAGAGATCAAGCTAGAGAAAATCTTGTTGTGCCAGAATCGCCAGCAACTGACCCTACCTCTCCTATTCAAACAGCACCTACACCACCAGCTGCTGAGCCAGCTCAGAATGCTGAAGGTGTATGGCATTGGACCTGTTCAAAAGGCTGTGCCGGTGGTGGCGGAGGAGCTGGAAGTTGCGCTACGTGCGGAGGTCCTTTAGCTCATAATGCCGCTTATCATAATAGTTCGAATGCTGCAAGTACGCCAACAGTTCCTGGCGCTATGCCAACAATTCCTGGTGCTACTACAACAGCCGTTCCTCCTCCAACAGCAAAACCAGCAGAGCCAGCTCAAAATGCCGCAGGCGTTTGGCACTACACGTGTTCGAAGGGATGTGCAGGAGGAGCCGGATCAGCAGTAGCTTGTGCAGGTTGTGGCGGAACACTTGCACATAATGCAAGCTATCATAACTAATAGCCGTTTTAATTTATGGTTCAGTATTCATTTTATCCCGAATACTGAACCATAAACTTTATCCTACCAACATATCAAGCTTCAAAAGGCACTTCAGTATATACTAAAACATTCACAAATAAATTTGTTTTAATCATGAAGCATGCACTGCTTGTTCTTTTCACTTTATTATTTGTCCATTTAGGAAATGCTCAAAGTATTGAGCAAAAAGATTTTTCAATTGGAAAAACGATTGAACTAAAGTCGACCATTTTAAATGAAAGCAGAACGCTAAATGTTTATCTTCCTGCTACTTACGATCAAGACTCTTTAAAGAATTATCCCGTCATCTATTTATTAGACGGATCGGCAGACGAAGACTTTATTCATATTAGTGGGCTGGTTCAGTTTTGTTCTTTTTCATGGATAAATATAATCCCCGAGTCTATTGTAGTCGGAATTGGAAATGTAGATCGAAAGAGAGATTTCACCTACCCTTCAAATAATGAAATTGATAATAAGGAATTACCAACATCTGGAAAATCAGCAAAATTCATCGATTTTATTGCTGACGAATTACAGAACGTCATTCAAACTAATTTTAGGGTAAGTGATGAAAAAACAATAATTGGCCAATCACTCGGAGGACTGCTAGCAACAGAGATTCTTTTTAAAAGACCTGAGCTTTTTGATCATTATATAATAATTAGTCCAAGCCTTTGGTGGGATGATGAAAAGCTTTTAAAATTTGAATTGAATCAATCATTGAAAGGAAAGTCAGTTTATGTTGGCGTTGGGAAAGAAGGCCCCACAATGGAACGGCTCGCGCAATCATTGTTTTATAAACTGACTTTAGAAAAGAAAAATGGAATAAAACTATTTTTTAATTATTTCGAACAGCAAAATCATGGCGACACGCTTCATTTAGCCGCGTATGATGCCTTCGAAAAATTATTTAAAAAACCAGAGAAGAAGCCTTAGCCAACATGCAAAAATCCAAATACATTATCGCTGGAGCAGGGCTTTCTGGCTTAGTTGCTGCCTATCAATTAAACAAATCCGGAGAAAATAATTTTATAATACTCGAAGGGAGAGATCGGATTGGGGGGCGAATTCATACCCATGAAGAGATTGACCTGGGTGCTACCTGGTTTCAAGATCACCATCAACATTTATCTCAACTTATTGACGATTTAGGTATACAAAAATTCAGACAATACAGTACTGGTAAAGGCATTTTCATTTATAGCTCAATGGCTCCTCCTCAGTATTTTGAGAGCGATCCAAATACACCTTCAGGTTATCGCATAGCTGGAGGATCAATAGCCTTGATTAATAAATTAGCAAACCCTGTTCAATCGAAAATCAAACTGAATCATCGAATAAACAAGATTACTGAATCAGATAATTTATTGCAAATAGAAACAGCATCGGAAACTTATATAACAGAAAAACTTATCCTGGCCATTCCCCCCAAGGTGATTTGCTCTATTGAATTCGAGCCTGGTTTGCCTGATGATTTAATTCATGCTATGCAGAATACACATACCTGGATGAGTAATGCAATTAAAGTTGGAATTAGCTATGATCAGGCATTTTGGCGAGATAAAAAACTATCTGGAACTCTAATCGGACATGTTGGTCCTACTATTGAATTGTATGATCATTCTAATATCGAAGATCAATCCTTTAGTCTTATGGGCTTTGTCAATGAGGGGCTTAGAGATGAAAGTCCTGAAAATCGAAAAGAGCGAATCCTAAATTATATAGCTGGACATTTCGGCGATGAAGCGAAAAACTATACGGGTTATTTTGAAAAAGACTGGTCTTTAGATTCCTTTACTTCAAATGAGAAATTAAAATCCGTTTATATCAGCCCACGCTACGGCAATCCAATTTTTAATCAGTTTTTTCTAAATGGAAAATTGTTGATTGCTTGTGCTGAAACGTCTCCTGTACATGGTGGATATATGGATGGTGCTGTTATTAGCGGGATGCAAGCGGCTAAATCAATTCGTACTTAAAGGATGGCAAAAAAACACATTCTCCCCGTAATTGTAATAGCTCAGTTTGCATGCACCTCCCTTTGGTTTGCAGGAAACGGTATTATGCCAGAATTAGCAGCCAACTTCAACTTAGCAGACAGCGCTTTAAGCCATCTAACTTCCGCTGTTCAATTTGGCTTTATCATTGGCACTCTAGTTTTTGCTTTTTTGAGTATTGCAGATCGATTCTCCCCTTCTAAAGTTTTCTTTTTTTGTGCTGTGCTTGGGGCACTCCTAAACCTAGGTGCGCTTTTCGAAGGAAATAATTTGACCAGCTTATTTTTATTTCGTTTTGGAACAGGATTTTTCTTAGCAGGCATCTATCCCGTCGGCATGAAAATAGCCGCTGATTATTTTCAAAAAGGTTTAGGAAGATCACTTGGATTTTTAGTTGGTGCTTTGGTATTAGGAACAGCTTTTCCACATTTATTAAAAGGCATCGGCACCACCCTGCCCTGGCGAACTGTTCTGTTTACTACCTCTTCATTAGCCAGTTTTGGTGGACTTCTCTTAGTCACACTGGTTCCGGATGGTCCTTTTAGAAAACAAAGTCAGAAACCAGATCCCACTGCCTTTTTCAAGATTTTTAAAAACAAGAAATTCCGTTCTGCAGCTTTCGGATATTTTGGTCATATGTGGGAACTCTATGCCTTTTGGACATTCGTTCCAATCATGATTGCTACTTTTATAAAATTAAACCCTGACAGTTCGATCAATATTTCGCTATGGTCTTTTTTCATTATTGGATTAGGAAGCTTAGCCTGTGTCATTGGAGGGCTTCTTGCTGAAAAACATGGTTCAAAACGAATCGCATTTACTGCATTATTACTTTCTGGCATTTGCTGCCTGCTCTCTCCTTTTGCTTTTCAATCAGGTTCTATTTTCTTATTTCTAAGCTTTCTTATTTTTTGGGGTTTAGTTGTCATCGCAGATTCACCTTTATTTTCGACCTTGGTTGCAAAAAACGCCGACTCGGAAATTAAGGGTACCGCTTTAACGATCGTAAATTGTATTGGCTTTTCGATTACAATTATCAGCATCCAATTCATCAACTTTCTTCAACATCAGATTGATCCTCAATACTTATATTTATGCCTCGCAATAGGTCCGATTCTAGGATTGCTCGCTCTTAACAAAAAATAGTACGCGATCTTTGAAATCGAAGAAAGTTGACTAAAAAATCTAATACCTTGTGGTATTAAATCCAAGAGAAATACCAAACCGATGGCTATCATTTTTACCGGGAATAAAAAACGCATTTACCGGAATGTTCAAACGGCCTGATTTAAAAGTCTTTCCCAAAGCAAAAACAAAACCGGTAACAATAGCAGGATCTCCACGACTATCCAAACGGCTTTCGATCTCATAAGGATTTTCTTCATCTTCAATACTTTCCCATTCTGATTCAAGGTGCCAGATATTGTTGTCATCAAAGTATCCATTGGCTTTTTTGGAGAGAGAGATGTTTGGTCCAAATGCAAACTCCAGACCATTGCCATTATGCCTTAAACCATTAAGAACATTGAAACTTGGGATAAAAAACCCTTGATCCAATCCGGTAATCACTGGAATAAATTCGAAAAGCGCCTGGAAGTTGCCTTCGTTGAGATACTTAACTTCAAACTGATAACCAAACTGAAACATAACCGGCATAGCATCAAAACCACCCAGCGATTTTTTATCTCTGTAGATTTCCGCTGTTTGTCCACTTAAAAGAGTTACTCCCATTCGAGGGCCACTCAGATTGAGGCGATCAGCTTCCGGATTATTCAGAGCATTATCATAATCAAATTTCTTGGTGAGTTTCGTCATCAATTCCTGATCCGTCTCGAGTTCAAACATTTTACGAAGCGTCAGGCCGATCATCATTTGCACCTGGTTACGGAGATTTAAAAACTCCATGACTTGTGTTTTTTCTACTTGTTCCGTTCCCATATCGATAATGCGAAATGTTACCACTACAGATTCTCCGTATAACTCCACACTGCCAGCCAGAATTTTATCCGTTTTTAAAATTTTACCAATTTCCAGCAAGCATAATTTCCCATAACAATTGTCAATATTCAACTCATGCTTATCCACTAGATATTGTACATCGTATTTGTCCATAACCTCGTACACTCCCGTCTTGTCCAATTCGACTCGCGTAATATTTCCCATTTGAATAGGATCCATTGTAAATCCTTTAGTATCAATATCCAGAACAGCAATGGTTGCTTTAGTATCAAAATCCTGCGCTTGAACAACCGTAAAACAAAAAGTAATCAAAAGAAGTAAACTCGTCAAATGTGTTCTTGTTTTCATAATTCAATATTTTAGTTTAATAATATTTCGAACACAAGGTCAAGCATATTCGGATTGGCCAGGAGGTAATTTTCGATTCGATCATATATTTTTTTATTTAATATTGATTAATTTTGAAATGATTTAAGATTCCATATTTAAAGTTCAATCAATATTTATCTACCAATTATTCCTTAGCTTTTTGGAAAAGAAAAGAGAAAATAAGTTGGAACATATCCTTTCATAGTTTGTTTTATTAATAATCAAATCGTTCAACAGATGGATACCATAAAGCTTTCTCAACTCCTTCCTGATTTTTATAAAAAATACAATCTTCCTCCCGATGGCGGAATCGATGATCCTCTAGTCAAAGTAGAACTTACCAAAAACTGGCATTTGTTTATCCCTAATTTTGAAGCACGAAAAAAAGCGCTTTTAAAGCATGATATTCATCATTTAGTTACGGGCTACCCTAGTGAATTAAAGGGTGAATCGGAAATTAGTGCCTGGGAAATTGCCTCTGGATGCTCGAATTACTGGGCTGCTCTATTATTGGACAGTCAGGGATTTTTATTGGGCATTTTTTTATACCCAAAAGCTACTTTTGCCGCTTTTAAAAAAGGAAGGCGAACGACTAACCTTTATCAGGATACTTTCACGGATCAAGAAATATTAAATTTGAGTCCAAGAATGTTAAAACGGCGCTTAAAATTGACAGAATATCCTGAAAATCAGCCTACAACATTTTCTGATGTCTTTTCTTTTCTGACTTGGTTTTTTATTTGTTCAATAATTGGAATATTTTCTTTAGTTTTATTGCCTGTCATTTTATTTTATAATTTAAAATACCTGTATGGAAAAAGGGCTAGAGGAAAAAACGGGCAAAACACTAAATCATTGGATTAAAATCGTTCATAAATCAAAAATTGAAAAGCACAAAGCCATTATTGATTTTCTAAAAGCAGAACATGGATTCACATATGGTTTTGCAAATTTCGTTGCTCATAAATCGAAAAAATCAGACGCTAGCTCCATAGATAATCAGGATTTATTAACCAATCAATACAAAGGCAAAGAGCATTTAAAGCCCATCTATGAAAAGCTAATAAAAGCAATCGATAAGTTTGGAAAAGATATTACCAAAACTCCTAAAAAAGGTAGTGTCAGCATTATTCGAAAAAAGCAATTCGCTTTAATCAAACCTGCCACAAAAACACGCATTGACCTTGGTTTAAAGATCAAAGGTAAATCAATCACTGACCGCCTTGGAAACTCCGGTCCTTTTGGCTCTATGTGTACACATAGGGTGAAACTTTCATCCATCGAAGAAGTCGACAAAGAATTGATTAACTGGCTCAAAGAAGCCTACCAATTGTCTGTATAAAAATTTCTTTTTACTAAACACTTATTTTTAAACACCTATCCAAAATGAAAAACCTAGACAGAAGAAATTTTATAAAAAAGACCTCCTTTTCAGCAGCCGGAATTGCAACAGGAGGACTAATAAGTAGTTGCTCCACAACAAAATCAGTAGCCCCTTCTGGTGGAACCTATATGGGAGACTTTGCTGCACCAAAATTAGAAACGATTCGTATTGCTTCGATCGGTGTAGGTGCTCGAGGCCCTGGGCATTTACGATTTTTATCCAAATTAGATGGATGCGAAATTGTTGCTATCTGCGATTTATATGAAGACTTAGTTAAAAAAGAATTGACCTATTGTCAGGAAGTAGGGAAAAGGCAAAGACATCAAAAAATCGCTACTTACTTCGGAGGCGAAGACAAATGGAAGTTGATGTTAGATGAAGTCAAACCAGATGTTGTATTTATTTGCACCAATTGGAACAACCATGCACCTATGGCAATAGAATCCATGAAAAAAGGTGCGCATGTTTTTGTTGAAGTTCCAATAGCTGTGACGATCGAAGAGATGTGGGATATCGTCAATACTTCAGAACAAACCAAGAAGCATTGTATGATGATGGAAAACGTCAATTATTCGAGAGATGAATTGATGTTTTTAAATATGTGCCGAAAAGGTGTCATCGGTGAAGTAATGCATTCCGAAGCTGCTTATATTCATGAACTCCGATTTCAAATGGAGGAACAAAAGCGAGGGACAGGCTCATGGAGAACCCATCATTATGCCAAGCGAAATGGCAACCTCTACCCTACGCATGGCCTGGGTCCTGTTGCGCAGTACATGAATCTCGGGAGAGGCGAAGATACCTTCAACACCTTGGTTTCATTTTCTACTCCGGCACGTGGTCGTCAGACCTATGCTAAAAAGAATTATGGTCCAGATCACAAATGGAATAAATTAGATTATAAAGGAGGCGACATGAATACCTCCATCATCAAAACACATATTGGTCGAACTATTATGGTGCAGTGGGATGAAACAAGTCCACGTCCTTATACCCGTCATAATTTGATTCAGGGAACGAAAGGTATACTGGCTGGTTTTCCGACACGCGTTGCGCTAGAAGGAGGAGTGGAAGGAATCACCGACAATCATCATCGATGGGTACAGGGAGATAAACTTCAGGCGCTCTATGAAAAATATGATCATCCTTTATACAAGCGTCTTGCTCAAAAAACTAAAGAAAGTGGACATGGAGGCATGGACGGATTAATGGTTTATCGAATTGTAGAATGTTTAAGAAATGGTTTGCCACTCGATCAGAATGTATATGAAGGTTGTCTCTGGAGTGCAGTTTCACCATTGAGTGAAGCCTCTGTTGCCAAAGGCGGAGCACCGCAAGCTTTTCCAGATTTCACCAGAGGAAAATGGAAAACAACGAAGCCCTTAGAGATTATTAGTTAGGAGGTTAAAATATTCTTTCTATGATAATTCATAATGGCATAGTAAATATCCTCCTCTGCAGTACCTCTGTTTCCCTGCGGTGAATATAAAAACAATTAATTATTAAAAAACTAAAAACAATGAAACTACTTTTTCCTTTTTCAATCCTGCTCTTTTTATTCTCCTGTAGCGGAGATACAGCAGACAGCACCTCTACTACGAAAGTAGAAGAAAAGGCCCCTCCAAAATCTGAATGGATTACCCTTTTTGATGGAACGAGTACAGACGGATGGAGAGCATATAATGGTAAAGCCTTGCCTCCACAATGGGTTATCAAAGATGGCGAATTGACTTTTGATGCCGAAAAGAAAAAAACAGATGCCGAACATGAAGGCGGAAAGGATATTATCTATGCTGCTGAAGAATTTGAGAATTTCGAATTGTATTTGGAATGGAAGATTCCGAAAGGTGGAAATAGTGGAATTTTTTATCACGTAAAAGAAGGTTATGGTGGTCCACCTGAAGTTGCACCAGAGTATCAATTAATTGATGATGAAAACTATGCAGCCATGCATGATCTTACTGCTTACAATAAAAGCCTTGGCTATACTGAAAAACCAGAGGAATTAAAACCTCTTCAATCAACAGCATGTGATTATGCAATGTATCCTCCTGATCCGGAAGCTAAACATCTGAATCCAGCTGGTGAGTGGAATTCTACAAAAATTATTTTCACCCCTGAAAATGTGGAGTACTGGTTGAATGATAAAAAAGTCCTTTCTTTTGTGCCATGGTCGGATGATTGGCATGCTAAAAAGAATAGTGGTAAATGGGGACTTGCTGAAGATTATGGAAAATTTAAAACGGGCTATATTGGTCTGCAGGATCACGATAGTCCTTTATGGTTTAGAAATATTAAAATCAAAAAATTGTAAAATAAGCTTTGTGGGATTATTGGATAATTCCATTTTTTAATCTGATAAATCTCGATAAGCTAATAAACAATTCAACTTATAAACTAAAAAAATGAAAAAAAGAGAATTCCTAAAAAAAGCAGCCGTTCTGGCAACTGGCGTTGTCATCCTTCCTTCTTGTAGTCCAGAAAAGGTAGAAGACTCTGTTACTCGTTTACGAACAGCACATATCGGTGTAGGTGGAATGGGTGGTGAAGACTTAAGAGATGTATCTTCTCATAGTTTAGTTGATGTGGTAGCCTTATGTGATGTCGATTCGAAAGCATTAGCAGAAGCGAAAAAATTACATCCCAATGCAAAAACCTACAAAGATTATCGGGTGATGTTGAAAGAGTTAGAAAATGAAGTCGATGCAGTGATTGTGTCAACTCCAGATCATACACATGCCCCTGCCTCTATGATGGCAATGGGTTTAGGTAAAGCTGTCTATTGCCAAAAACCACTGACTCATCACGTTTCAGAAGCAAGAGCTATGCGGAAGCTGGCAGAAAAGAAAAAACTGGTTACTCAAATGGGGATTCAGGTACATTCTTTTTATGACTATAAATTAGCGACCCTATTGATTCAATCGGGGATCGTCGGAAAGGTAAATACGGTAAGAGCCTGGTCTCCTAAAAACTGGGGGTATGATGGTGCTGCTCCAGAAGGAAGCGATCCTGTGCCAGAAAATCTGGATTGGAATCTTTGGCTAGGAACATCTGCAAAACGACCTTATAAAGAGGAAATTTATCATCCTGGTAACTGGCGTAAACTGGTAGACTACGGATGTGGAACACTAGGTGATATGGGAGTTCATATTTTTGATACGCCTTATAATGCGCTTGAATTGGATGTACCGAGAACAATCACGACGAATTGTCGCGAACCAAATGGCTTTGGCTTTCCAGAGAACAACGTAGTGACCTATGAATTCCCAGGAACTAAACATACGACCGAAACACTAACCTGGATTTGGTCAGATGGCCCTGGCGTTCCGGAAGCACATGAAGATTTGAAGTTGCCGAATGACGAAGTTTTACACGATCAGGGAGCCATGTTTATTGGTGAGAAAGGGAGATTATATTTGCCGCATTTCCAATTGATGCCAAAGTTAATAGTAGATGGCGCCTATCAGGAGATGGATATCTCAGCATTTAATCTGGAAGAACCCGTTAGAGATTACGCTGCTGAAGCCCCTAAGCATTATCATCAGTTTGTAGATGCTTGTCTTGGGAACGGAGAATGTACTGCACCGTTTTCTTATGCATCGAGACTTACCGAGACGATTCTTTTGGGAACGATTGCAGGACGGTTTCCAAATCAAACCTTGCACTGGGATAGTAAAACAGCGAAGTTTGCTGAAGCTGAGGCAAATAAATATTTAGATGGAGCATATCGAAAATTTTAATTCTCTAGTATAGCGAAAAAATCCTTTCCTCGTTTCCATTCAATTATTTGTGAAAGCGAGGAAGGGATTTTGAATACAAAAAAATATGAAGCAAATTTTATTAGTTTTCTTTCTTGCCTTTTCAGTTCACTTTCTTTATGGACAGGATAGTTTAAAGACTTTTCCAAGAACTATTGGTATTGAATATTTTGGAGAACTAGCTTTACATCCCGGGGTGAAAATTGATTATGGTATTCCTTTATGGATTAACTACCGATTGATCGGAAAAAAGGATAATCTTTTTTACCAAAAGATAAGTGCTAGACCAAACATTGGTTATTATCATCTTCCTAAGTACACCAATAATTACTTTATCGGTTCTGATTTGACGATTCAATTTCGAATGTATAATCCAAATAAAGATCGCCATTTCTTTTTTGAATCATCTTTTGGCTTTCGCTATATGCGCTACTCTTATATTGGTAGTATTTACCAAACAAGCCCTAATGGTGGTTTTGAAGAACGAAATTCCGGTGGTGGAAATGCAGCACTCATTTCATCAGGATTTACGCTTGGAGGGAGTCTTCCATTTAATAATTCAGAATGGATCATTGGAGGAATGTATATGTTAGAATTCCCCGAAGATAAAATAGTGATACAACATCCAGTAGCAACAATAGGCATAAGGTTAAAACTAAAACAATGAAAAAACAATTAATCATTTTATTACTATTGACCTGCTTTGCTTGTAATAAGGAAAGCTTATTTGATGATGCCGCAGAATTAAACCTATGGTTATTTCACGAAGGAGCAGAAATGCCCGTAACGATAGAAGGCAACACTAATTCAAAAGTATTTTTCATTTTATTACATGGAGGTCCAGGCTCTACTGCTCAAACCTTCAATAGTTTTTTCACTCCTTTTTCTGATCCTTTAGAAGAAGACTATGCAGTCGTTTATTGGGATCAACGAAATTCTGGTTTATCAAGGGGTAATTGGGACGCATCTAAAATCACCTTAGAACAACATATTGAAGATCTAGATCAGGTCATCGAATTTTTAAAATTTAAATTCGGAGCGGATATTTCCATTTTCTTAGGCGGGCAAAGTTGGGGAGGTTATTTAAGTGAAATTTATCTACTTGACCCTATTCGACAAGCGAAAATAAAAGCCTGGGTAAATATTGATGGTCTATGTTTGAGAAATCGAAACATCAAAGACGCACTTATTAAGATCAAAGAAATCTGTGAAGAACAGATCAATGCAGATCCAAGTATTCAAGAGTGGAACACTTTACTCGTTGATGCGCAAGCTGAAATTGATAGGAATGTTACTACTTACGATAAAATTACCGAAAATGCTGTTTTCAACATGATTCGAAGAGCAGAACGTTTACTGATCACTAATGATCTTTTAGTTTATAATCAGGGCTCTTCCTATGAAGCCACCTATCGAAATAATGTCCATCCATTTATTTTGAGCGCTAACAAAAGAACGCTTGATCTTTTAATTCCACAGATGTATGCCTTTGATCAAAGAATAGAGGATCAACTTGAAAACATTGAACTCCCAAGCCTGTTTCTATACGGACACTTTGATGTTCGGACGCCTTCTTTTCAGGCAGACTATCTTATTGAAAACATAGGAACTGCTACAGAAGATATCTCTTTAGTAATCCTACCTAAATCAGATCATTCTGCTATCGGGAATGAACCAATTTTAATCGCAACAGAAATAAAAAACTGGATAGAAAAATATAAATAGTAGAGGGAACCATTTTAAAATCTATGGGGTTGGAACAGATGAATTCGATCACTGTTTCAAAAAAAATATACATGCGTCCCCAAATATCTTATCGAATATGGTTTGGTCCTCGTACCGGAAGTACTTTATTGTGCAAAGGTTTAGAATCGACTGGCATTGCTGGAAATCCTCTGGAGTTGTTTAACATTTACGATCCAGCTAACCTTTGCTCGACCTATCAGGCCACAAACTACGATGAATTAAAATCAAACCTCTGGCAAGCCGGTTCTACTGAAAACGGGGTTTTTGGAGTCAAGAATGCTTTCTTTAAAACGCGTAGAGAAAAAATGCTTCAAGAGATCCTGGATTTAAGAGCCAAGGATCAACTGCCCATTCTGGGAGAAGAGGAAATCTGGAATGACTTCTTTCCAAATTGTAAACATATTTTTTTAACAAGAAGAAATAAAGTCCGGCAAGCGGTCTCCTGGTGGAAAGCAATTAAAGATGAAAAGTGGCAACTTGAAAAGGATGAAACAAATACAACAGATGCTGCTTTTTATAAAGAAAACTATATTGAAGATGCGCTAAATCATTTACTAAAAGAAACAGTACTTCATGATGCGCTCTTTGAAGATTACTTTTCTAAAAACAATATTGAATTTTTTTGAAAAACAAGCTGGGTTTAACTGTTT
>CAYXQH010000086.1:0-13925 GCA_964467425.1 uncultured Saprospiraceae bacterium | reverse complement strand
TGAAATACTCTTTTGCTTTATCGTATTGTCCTTGTCTTAGATTCAAGTTTCCGAGATTTCCTAAAACATTTAGCTTTCCATATTTATCTTCAACAGTATTAAAATGGCGTGTTGCTTCTTCCAGATAATTCATCGCCACCTCATATTGTCCTCTCATCATGAGCATTCTCCCGAGGTTATTGTTTGCTCGTCCGAGTAATAAATCATCGCCTAACACCTGCGCTAAGTCTAGCGCTTTTTTACAAACTTTTTCGCATTCATTCCATTCACCAATCAAGAGCAAAACACTTCCTTTTTTAAGTAAGGTTCTAATCTTCGCTTTTGGATTCGTTCCTGTTTCCAGATTATTCAGGAGGGTATTATAAAAATCTAGGGCTTGTTGATTTTGAAAATTCCGTCGAGAATGATCCGCTGCTTTTTCAAGATAGTTGTTTGTTTTGTTTTCGACATCCGCCTGTCCGTAATGAAAAGCCAGATCAACGTAACGTTCTTCTATATTATCTTTATACAATTTTTCTATAGCATGCGCGATTAGTTTATGCAGTTCTTTTAATCGTGTCGTTAACTGCATTTGATAGACCGCTTCTCTTAACAAAGAGTGTTTGAAGATATAGCGTAAGTCTGTATTCATAGCTCTCCAAATCTGTCCTTCTTCGGCTGTTTGAATTTGTTGTTTTAAAACCATACCTGAATTGCCGTTTCGATCAGCAAAGGCCTGGTTTTTTTTCATCACTTCTTTCAAAATCGGAATTTCAAATTCTCTTCCGATCACTGCAGCTGCTTTTACTGTTTCTTTCACGAGGTTCGAAAGGCGATCAATCCGAGCCATCAAAATAGAATTGATAGAACTGGTCACTTTTACGCTTTTCTCTTTGATGTTCCATTTATTATCTAAAAAGTGGATCATATTACTTTCAGACAAGTACTCTAATATTTGCTCTACATAAAAAGGATTTCCGCTAGTCAACTTATATAGCATTTCCATGACTTCTTCATCCACTTCTCCTTTCATCCAGACTTCTGCAAATTTTTTCAATGCTTTTCTAGAAAGTATATTTAGATCTTCTTCTTTTTCAGGAATTTCATATCTGGTAAGCGTTGCTTCTTCCAGCAATTTAGGTTTACTGCCATCATCGTTATACCTGGAGGTAACGAGGATAAATATCGGATAGTTATTAACGGAGCGTGCAAATGTTTTCAGGAAGACTTTAGATTCATCATCAAACCAATGTCCATCTTCCAACTCGATTACTAATGGTCGAATTAAAGCTTCAGCTTTAAAAACATTTTCAAACGTACCGAGGGTATTTTCATATCTTCCTTTCGCATCTAATTGTTCCCATAATGAATTTGGATAAAAAAGCCCAAGTTGTGCTGCAATAATTGATTTTGTTCTAATCAACTCTTTGCTAATTTTCTCCACATCCTTATGCTTGAGATTTTTGACATCTTTTATTAAACGATCAAATCGTTTTTCAAAATTCTCAAGATTCTCTGATAATTTCTTTTCGGAAGATTGTCCAAAATAATTTTTCAGGAAGTATGTGAAAGGATTAAAAGGCTTTTTCAAAATCTGATCTGCCTGACAGGTAAACCAATTTGGAGTGCCGATCTCCCACATTTTTCTTTTTAGCTCAAACGAAAGTCTGGTCTTTCCAATTCCGGCCTCTCCATAGATATAATAAACCCCGGTAAAATCTCCATAAAATATTCCTTCTGCAAATTTCACTAGCCTATTCAGCTCATCTGTACGTCCAATCATATCTCCGGTAAACACCGGTTTGTCCTCTACATTACGTCCAACTAATTCATAGGTAGGAATATCTCCTTCAATGCCTTTATATTGACCTTCTCCAATATAGTTAAAGATAAAGTTTCGATTTTTCTGAATACTTTCGTCCACTAGAACAGACCCCCATTTTGCAGAGATCATTAATCGTGCGGCGAGATTTACTCTATTTCCAACTGCCGCATATTGGCAGCGTTCTCTTCCGCCTACGATTCCGGTAAATGCTAAACCTGAAGTAATCCCTACCCGGTATTTTATTCCCCACTTAGTATCTAATTCTAGAATGCGCTCTCGAATCGAGATTACACATTCCACGGCTCTTTCTATATTATTTTCGAAAGAGACCGGTGCTCCAAAAAAGCCTAATAAAATTCCTCCTTTATCTCCAAAATCAATTTCTTTAAAATATCCGGAAAAGCGGTTGATTTCTTCTAAGACAATTGCAGCAAACTTATTGAGGCGCTTGTGGGAATTCACTCCTTCGAATTTACAGAAGACAGATACGACATCTCTAAATTCTCCACGTTGGTTAAATCCGATGATTGATTCTGGCAGGAATTTCTTGGATACGCCTTTAGAAAGTTTTGGCAGTATTGGTCTGCCTGATTTTATTAAATCTATCTTTGGGCTGCTAACCAATTTATAAATACCGTTTTCAATTTCTTCATACGTGTTTTTCCCGCCACTTGATTTTAATTTGGATTTAATTTTTTTACTAAAAATAATTTCGTTCTCTTTTGCATAGTGCTCACATTCTGCGCAATCATTTATAGCAAATCCTCTAAAGTAAAATGTTTTGTGATTCTTTCCGACAATACCCCATTCGACCTTTCCAAAAGACAGCCCAATTTTGATTCCTATTTCATAATCTGCAAGGACTGTTTCTTTTCGTTTTTCTTCAGAAAATAAATCTCGGATTTGTACGGCTGTAGAAAGTAATTTCTCAGAAGTGATCCCAGATTCTTTTTTAGGAAAAACTGCGGTAAATGCATCTCCAGCGAAATAAGGAATAAACCCTTTTTCTTTATACACTAATTCCACCATCGGTTCAAAAATCTGATTCAAACTGTTAGATAACTTCTCTGCACCAGCATTCCCTTCTCTCATCAACGACTGGGTCAATGGAGTGAATCCCGACATATCAATGAACATAGTATAGGCTTTAAATGTGCCTTTTTTTTCATTGTGTCGGTAAACTTCTTGTATAAAATGTGGAATTAAATTTCTCACCGCTAAAATCCTACGTTACTTTAAGTTTTGTCCAAAAAACTTGAACAACTGTTTGGAAGTCGGAAATTACGAATTTATACTGACCTAAAAGTCAATTTCATCATAATTCTTTATGCTTATACCAAACCATCAAATCTCATTTTTAAGTTCCTTTAATCTACAAGAATCTTTTCGATTTTATTAGTCTTGCAAAGAAAGGAGCAAAGCAGTGCATAAAAATCGGACTAAATCCAGCATTCTTTCCTATATTCGTAGGAAAAACAAATATACTAGCCATGTTAAAATTTAATTATTTTTTCCCCCGTATCCTGAAGTTTTCAGGACTTATTTTTTTCTTAACTATGACCACAGAACTACTTGCTCAAGATAATCTTTCTTACCAAATGCCTCCAAAGGCAATTGCTGACCTTATTGACGCAGAAGCGACACCAGCTGCGAGTCTTAGTCCTTCTGGAAATCAAATGCTTTTACTTTCCCGACCAAGCCTGCCTTCTATTGAAGAAGTCGCACAAAAGGAGCTAAGAATTGCTGGAATTAGAATTAATCCAAAAACAAATAGTTCTAGTCGTTCCAGATATTATAACGGGATGACTTTAAAGACTATAAATGACCAAAAAGATACCCCAATAAGCGGTCTTCCTCTTGATTCTAAAATTGAAAATGTGAGCTGGTCACCTGATGGATCCAAGATTGCTTTTACTATTACAAAAACGAATGGCTTAGAGCTTTGGGTAGCAGACACTAAAACCGCAAAAGCCAGTAGAATCACTGATGCTATCATTAATGATGCAATGTCTGGTTTACCGTATCGATGGTTTTCAGATAATGTAACGCTTTTATACAAATCAATTTTGCTTAGCCGAGGTAGTGTCCCTGTTGAATCAGACAAGCCTTTTGGTCCAACGATCCAGGAAAACAAAGGTACAAAGGCTGCTGTTCGTACCTACCAGGACTTATTAAAGAATAAACATGATGAAGCTTTATTTGAGTATTACACTGGCACACAAATCATGTTGGTTAAATTAGGCATGGGTGAATCAAAGCCTTTTGGAGAGCCTGGAATCATAAAAGGATTCAGCATTTCTCCTGATGGAAACTATGTCATGATTATGACGATTCAAAAACCTTTTTCATACATCGTACCTTATAGTAGATTTCCTTACACTATTGATATTTACAATCAGGTTGGAGATAAAGTTACTCAAGTAGCTGATCTTCCGCATGCAGAAAACATTCCTAAAGGATTTGGAGCGGTAAGAACAGGTCCTCGGTCTCATAGCTGGCGGGCAGACAAACCAGCTACCTTATACTGGGTCGAAGCACAAGATGGTGGTGATCCTAAAAAAGAAAGTGCCATAAGAGATCAAATGTACCAATTGAGTGCACCATTTCTTGGCAAGGGAGAGGAAACCATTAGCTTTAAACTTCGATATGGCGGTGTCACCTGGGGAGATGAAAAAACGGCTATTGCTTATGAATGGTGGTGGCAAAATCGACAGGAAATTACAAGTGTTTGGAATCCATCAAAAGCGAAAAAAGGGAAAGAAGTTTTATTTGATCGATCATGGGAAGACCGATATAATGATCCGGGATCTTTTGAAACTAAACGAAATAAATATGGTCGCTATGTTTTACAAACCGCCAATAATGGCAATGCTGTATATATGACTGGCCAGGGTGCTTCTCCGGAAGGAAACCGTCCTTTTGTTGATTTATTCGATTTTAAAACTAAAAAGTCTAATAGACTCTGGCGTTCTGAAGCGCCTTATTACGAATATCCATTAACGATCATCGACGAGGACAAAGGCATTGTATTGACTCGTCGGGAAGCAAAAGAAGAGGTTCCAAATTATTTTCTAAGAAATTTAAATTCTGGAAAAACGGATCAAATTACTTCTTTCACCAACCCTTACGATGCGCTAAAAGGTGTTCAAAAAGAATTTATACAATATAAACGAAAAGATGGAGTAGAACTATCTGGTACTTTATACACTCCAGAAGGATACAACAAAGAAAAAGATGGTCCGCTTCCTGTTTTAATGTGGGCGTACCCTAGAGAATTTAAAAGCGCAAATGCGGCAGGACAGGTAAAAGATTCGCCTTATGAATTTATCCGCATTGGTTGGGGATCTCCTCTTTTTTGGGTCACTCAAGGTTATGCTGTCTTTGATGATTTCGGGATGCCTATTATTGGAGAAGGAGAAGAAGAGCCGAATGAAACGTTTGTTGAACAATTAGTATCTGGTGCAGAAGCTGCGATCAATACAATCGTTGAAAAAGGTGTCGCAGACCGTGATCGAATTGCAGTTGGAGGCCATTCTTATGGTGCTTTTATGACAGCAAATCTTTTAGCACATTCTGATCTTTTCGCTACCGGAATTGCACGGAGTGGTGCTTATAATCGAACATTGACGCCTTTTGGATTTCAATCGGAAGAACGATCTTTTTGGGAAACACCGGAAACCTACTTTAAAATGTCTCCTTTTATGCATGCTGACAAAATCAAAGAACCAATTCTTTTAGTTCACGGTGTTGCAGATAATAATTCGGGAACCTATCCGATGCAAAGTGAGCGATTTTATGCCGCTCTTAAAGGGCATGGTGCAAATGTTCGTTTAGTGATGCTTCCGCATGAAAGTCATGGCTATAGAGCAAGAGAGTCAGTGATGCACATGCTTTGGGAAATGACTACGTGGATGGATAAACATTGTAAGAATAAGGAAGTCGCAGTTAAGAAGCCTTAAGGTTCGTTCGCCTTTCCGACGAGTCTGATATGACTATCGGAATCATCAGACCGGCGGAACGAAAATGATAGTTCACCTACAGTGAAAGTAAATAGTTCTGGCTTCGCCAGAAAATGATGGTCCCGATTAAAATCGGGAAATGATGGTCGCGCCTTTGGCGCGAAATGATAGAGCCTTCGAAAAGCATTACACTTTTTCGAAGGCTCTTTTATTTTTTCTCGAAGAGAAAACCATCATTTCATTTCCTGACCTCTGTTCACGAGGACGCTTCTTCTTTCTGCAAATCGATGCTCAACTCGTCTAATTGTACCTGATCGATTGGCGATGGTGCATCAATCATCATATCGCGACCCTGATTATTTTTCGGGAAAGCAATGTAATCTCTAATCGAGGATTGTCCATTCATAACTGCGCAAAGGCGATCAAAACCAAAAGCAATCCCGCCATGCGGTGGTGCGCCGTATTCGAATGCGCCTAATAGGAAACCAAACTGCGCCTGAGCTTCTTCTTTTGTAAAACCAAGAAGATCGAAGTTTTTCGATTGTAATTCACGGTCATGAATTCGAATAGATCCGCCACCTATTTCAGCACCATTGATCACTAAATCATAGGCATCTGCTTTTAGGTTTTTCATGGTTTCATGATCTCCATTCAACATACGTTCTACCTCTTCTTTTTTAGGCGAGGTAAATGGGTGATGCATCGCATGAAAACGTTCGGATTCTTCATCCCATTCCAATAATGGAAAATCAACAACCCAAAGCGGTTTGAAATCACCTTCTTTCATTAGGCCCATTTTACGTCCCATTTCCAAGCGAAGTTCATTGAGTTGTTTTCTTGTTTTTTCTGCTTCGCCAGATAAGATCAATAACATGTCACCAGCTTTCGCATCAAATTTTTCAGCCCATTCTTTTAAATCCGCATCCTCATAAAATTTACCAACAGAAGATTTAAAGGTTCCATCTCCATTTACTTTCACATAAACCAATCCTTTCGCTCCAATTTGTGGTCGTTGCATCCATTCCGTCAGTTTCTTAATATCTTTATTTGAATAGGTCTCCGCCTGTCCTTCTGCACAAATCCCCACGACTAATTCTGCATTGTCAAATACACTAAAACCTTTCCCTTGCGCTACGTCATTTAATTCAACAAACTGCATCCCAAATCGTAAATCGGGTTTATCAGAACCATATAATCGAAGTGCTTCATCGTATTCCATTCTTGGGAAATCAGGTAATTCAATCCCTTTCATAGACTTAAAAAGATGCTTAGTCAAACCTTCGAACGTATTTAAAATTTCTTCTTGCGTAACAAAAGCCATTTCGCAATCGATCTGTGTAAACTCTGGTTGCCGATCTGCTCTAAGGTCTTCGTCTCTAAAACATTTTACGATCTGAAAATAACGATCCATCCCTGCAACCATCAATATTTGTTTGAAAGTTTGCGGCGATTGAGGAAGCGCATAAAACTGTCCGGGATTCATCCGACTAGGCACTACAAAATCTCTGGCTCCTTCCGGCGTACTTTTGATTAATACCGGCGTTTCTACCTCTACAAAATTTTGATCCGACAAATGTTTCCGTGTTTCGATAGCCAGTTTACTTCGAAAGATCAAGCTCTCTTTGACTGGGTTTCTACGAATATCCAAATAACGATATTTCATTCGAAGGTCATCTCCCCCATCTGTTTCATCTTCAATGGTAAAAGGTGGCACTTTAGATTCATTTAAAATATCAAGTGTCTTCACTTCGATTTCTATATCTCCGGTCGGTCGATTCGGATTTTTATTGCTACGCTCTCTCACCACTCCCTGAATACGAATTACACATTCTCGTCCTATTTTTTGAGCTTTTTCAGCCAGATCATTATCATCTACAGCATTAAAAACCAATTGTGTAATTCCATATCTATCACGTAGATCGATAAACGTCATTCCACCAAAATCCCGGCTAGCTTGTAACCATCCGCTTAAAGTAACTTCTTTTCCAACGTCTTCGATGCGCAAAGCGCCATTTGTGTGTGTCCGATACATTTTCTAAATATTTAATTTTTATTCGGCAAAAGTAAATGAATTTTAATAAAAAGGTCAATTGTTATTGACCTAAATACGCAAGATCTTCGATCAAAGTTCCCTAGAATATCAGGATTTGTTTTTCAAGTTTTCACCTTGTTTACAGAAATATGACAGAAAACATAGACTTCCGGGGTATTTTTGTAGTTACTATAGTATATCATGCTCGAAAATTATAAAATACTTACTATTACCCATCGGAATACCAATTTGAACAAATTGGGTAAGTATGTTATTCAGGAGCCTACAAAAGAAAAACTAGAAGCTTTAAAAGCTCATTTTGGATTTGAGGAGCTCATGTATCTTTCCACCTGTAATCGAGTATTTTATTTTTTCAATTCTTCGAAAACGTTCAGCACCGACTTTCAAAAAGATTTTTTTCAATATATAAATCCTTCTTTAGCGAATGGTAGCCTTTCCTGCTTACCTGAAATCGTAGAGTATTTTGATGGAAGAGAAGCATTGAATCATTTATTTGAAGTAGCTGCTTCAATGAACTCTCTAGTTGTTGGAGAGCGAGAAATTCTACGACAACTACGTGAAGCTTATGAACAAAGCCTTGCATGGGGATTAACCGGAGACACGATTCGGCTTGCTATGAAAACAGCGATTGAATCGGCAAAAGCGGTTTATGCCAAAACAAGGATTGGAGAAAAGCCGGTTTCTGTTGTTTCATTAGCGATACAAAAGCTACTTGCTTCCAAAACGGCAAAAGACGCGCGGATACTTTTGATTGGTGCTGGTCAAACGAATAAATTGGTTTCTAAGTTTTTAAATAAACATAGCTTTACTACGGTTACTGTTTTTAATAGAACACTTGAAAAAGCAGAAAGCCTTGCTAATCTGGTTGGTAGTGGTCAAGCCTATTCACTCGATAGTCTTAACGAATACAAGAATGGTTTTGACTGCATGATTATCTGTACTGGCGCAACGAAAGCAATTGTCGACCCTTCGCTTTACGCTCAACTACTTCAGGAGGAGGACGATGAAAAGCTCGTCATTGATTTGGCTATTCCAAATAATGTAGAACAAGCGGTTGTTGATCAATTCAATATAAATTATGTAGAGATAGAAGACCTTCGTCAATTGGCTGCTGAAAATATGTCTTTTAGAGAAAAGGAAGTTGAACATGGTAAAAAAATAATTCTCAAAAAGTTAGAAGCTTTTCAAATACTCTTTAAAGAGCGCCAAATTGAATTAGCTATGCAGGCTGTTCCAGCAGAAATTAAAAAAGTGAAAGCGCACGCTATAAATACCGTTTTCAAAAAAGATCTGGAAAATGTGGATAGTAATACGCTTGAGTTGTTGGAAAGAATGATGGATTATATGGAAAGGCGTTGTATTAGTATTCCGATGGTTGCCGCAAAAAAGAGTTTACTGGATAAAGAGTAGAGTAGCTTATTGCTTTGTTATCTCCCTCTCACACCTGTATAAGAAGACCGATTATCTCCTGTTATTTTTAAAAAGTGCTTTTTAGTTTTCCAATTTTTCAAATCTGGTTTTGGAGACCTATAATACTGATTGAGTAATTCTGCATGCTCAATATCTATAAAGCCAACTTCGGCTGCTTTTACAAACCCTGTATTTCCGTTTTTCAATTTCACAAAGAAATAGGGAACTGTTTTTTTCACTCCGTTTTCCAATAAGGGTCTATTGAATTGCTTAATTATTTCCATCCGATCACTTCTACTAACAGTCCCAACACTTTTCCCCATGATGGACGGTTCATTCAATATAGCCAGATTATTTTTGCGACTACCGACTGCAGGAGCTGTTCGGCTTTCTTTATAAATCATCCGGTATTGTTTTAATCGATCACTCCATGCATAGGTGTAGGTTACATATTCCATACACTTGTCTCGTTTTTTATTAAAACTACCATAATCATTATCGAGATGATAGTTTTCACAAGACAAATAATCGATATAAGCGACGCGAACAATTTCACCATCTACTTCTATGTTTTTAAATAAGGCTGGAGTATGTTGATTGGCCCCGTAAGATAGACTCATTCTTTCTTCAAAAATTCGATTCAGTCCTCCTGTTTGAAAACTATAGATTTCCAATATTCGATTTTCAACATCATGCTCCGTAGAAAAGCTACTGGTTTGCAAAAGAATTTCAGGAATATCATCCCCTGTTGTATCTGTGAACTGAAAATATCGAAGGTCCATTTGTCCTCTGGCATTCTCACTTCCAGAATTAATAAACATACAATCGCCACGATCATTTGAAATAACGATATAGTATTCTTTATATGGCGGATTTAAAAGGTCTTGTTTATGAAAATTATCTCTTCCTTCGATTCCGCCAATCCAAAGGATTGCTTTTTCAAAACCATTATTAAAACTATACTTTTGTTTGTGTACTTTCTGAAGCTTATCATCGATCCTGGATTTAGAAATCGATACAGCGATACCATCTCCATATACCCAACCTTCTTTTCCTTTCATCGAGCGAATTTTAAACCATTTGAATTTTTGGTTTTGGGAATCATCTTCATGCTCCAAATTCGTCTCTCCTAAGACCTCCAATAATTCGCCAACTTGCAATGAGCCATTGGATTGTTTTTCAAAAGTAGAATCGGGATATATGCTTACGCCGCTTAAGGTAGTTGCTACCCGACTATTAAGCACTAAGTCTATCGAAGCCAATAACAGGTTCGAATAAAAACAAGCCAATATGATTAGAAATAAATGTTTCATCCTTAGTAATTAAATCAATTTTTGCGCCGCTTATTTAAAAAAAGCAGTGCATTAAGGTTTTTTTAACCCTAAAATAGGTGTCCTAAGGAAATAGTAGGAAAGAAATAAAAGAACAACATTAAGTCATTCCTTTAGACAAAAATAAAAAATTGATGGTAGATTATTGATTATTTGGCGAGAATAGCACCTGTTTTAGCTAAACTTTAACGGGATTATGGCATTTTTCATTTAAAAAGAGTGCCATTATGCTGAGGCAAAAGCTTTTTCTTGTTGACTTCCCATGACCTTTTTCGATTTATGCTGCACTTTTGGAATTTGGATATAAAAGGTACTTCCTTCTCCTTCTTTGCTATCTACCCAAATATCCCCCTTAAATAGATCCACTATTTTTTTACAAATGGAAAGCCCCATTCCAGAGCCTGAATATTGGCCTCGATTATGAAGTCGTTTAAACATATCAAAGATCACTTTTGAATATTCTTCTTTTATTCCAATTCCATTGTCTTTTATTGAAAAAACAAAACTATCTTGTTTTTCTAGGTAAGCGATTGAGATTTGAGGATTTTCACTTTCATTATATTTAATCCCATTTTCAATTAAATTTTTAAACAACATAAAAAATCGATCTTCGTCTCCAGCAATCACAGGCAATTCTTTAAAAGTAATTGCCGCATTTTTTTCTTCAAGCTGTACCGATAAATGATTTTTTATTTTAACGATCACATCTTTAAAATCTACTTCTTTTAAATCGGAGTCCATCTGTTTTTTTATTTCAGAAAAACGCATAATACTATCAATCAATCCATACATTTGCTTTGCACCTCCGACGATAAATTTCGCATATTCTTTAAGCTCATTATTTCCAGATACATTTGCTTTTCGATCAACTAAGTTTGCGAAGGAAGAAATATTTCGAAGGGGCTCTTTTAAATCATGAGAAGCAACATAGGCAAATCGCTCTAATTCTTGATTAGAAATTATCAACTCTCTATTTTTTATTTCTAACTCTTTAGTCCTTTCTTTTATCGCTCCTTCAAGTTCTTTATTATTAATTCTTTTGATCCGAAGTGATCTAAAAAGAGCAATAGATAAACCAATAAATAAGACTCCAATAAACAAGGCAAGAATGGTTATGTACTTTTGAAGCGCTATGATCTCTTTATCTTTCTCCTGCTCCACTCTTAATTTCTGGTTCTCGATTTCTTTTTCTCGAGTGATGTATTGAATGTCTAACTGATCAACTAATTTTGATTTTTCCTTACTATATAAACTATCTTTAAACTCAAGTAACCGATCCTGATAAAGAAGCGCATTTTGGTTATTCCCTATTGCCTTAGTTGAAGCAATAAGCGTTTGAAGTAGTCCTTCCGTATAACGTCTTGTCTCTGTCTCATCAGACATTTTTAATGCCTGCTCCGCAATTTTTATAGCTGCCTTATATTTTTCTTGTCCAACCCTAATCTTACTTATGGTTTGCATAACATGTATCTCTCCATCCATAAACTTCGCCTTTCTAGCTATTTCTAAAGACTTTGCCGCACTTTTTAATGCTTCATCATATTGTTTCATTCCATTCTCTAAAAGGCTTTTTAGATTATATCCAATTGCGATCGCAACATTATCTCTTAAGTCATCCTCTCCTATTTTATTTACCAATTCATCCACGTAAGGCATTGCCTTTTCATACTCTTCCAAATCAAAATAAACAAATCCAATATTTGCAGCACTATAACTTAAAAGTCTTTGATTATTCACCTCTTTTGCCATTGCGATTGCTTTTTTAAGATAACTTATTGCCATATCATGGTTTTTGATATCTCTATAAACTAAAGCAATATTATTCAGTTGCCTCAAAATTTCGTTTTTGATTCCAAGACGTTGATTGATCTTAAGTGCTGTATGATAGCACGTAAGTGATTGCTCATCCATGCCCATCATATAATAATTTAGCCCGCGTATATGGTTAGATTCCGCTACTAAATAATCATAGTCCAGAGATTCCGCCATTTCGATTGCTTCATCTAAAATACCAAGGGATTCAGCTTTTTCTCCTAAATACATTTTCGCGGCACCCATCTGAACCAAGCTTTTCACTTCAGATTCTTTGTCTTGCTCTTTGACGGCAATGTCATGAGCTTCTATAGCGTATTCATATCCTTGTTTTGGATTATTCCGTTGAATTGTTTTTGATAAATTTAGTAATAGATCTATCCGTTCTTTGGATGGCAACTCTTTATCGAGCTCATGGGTAAGCTCTTCTATTGTTTTGCCTGCCAGGATTTGGCTAAAACTTAACAAAATAAAAAGAAATACAAATCGAAATTTAATACTTTGCATCATGAAAAAATGTTGTAGACTATGCAATTTTACGCAATTCCATCAATGCAGTTGCATGTCATTTGATGAAATTTAGGTACTTTTACTTATAGATTTTTTTAAATCACATATAGTATGAAAAAGCATTTTTACTTTCTCTCTGCACTTTTAGTTTTTTGTCTTCCATTAAATATTCAAGCCCAAAGCTGGGATGAAATAGAAATAAAAACAGAGCAGGTTACGGACAAGATTTATATGCTTACTGGTCGAGGAGGGAATATTGGCGTCTGCCTTGGCGATGATGGGGTATTAATCATTGATAGCCAATATGCTCAACTTAGTGAAAAAATACTTGCTGCGATTGCGAAATTGAATATAAAAAGTAAGAAAATCAAAGTTCTTGCCAATACCCACTGGCATGGCGATCATACCGGAGGTAATAAAAATATCTCCGAAACGGAAGCCGATATTATTGCTCATGAGAATGTCCGAAAACGAATGAGCACCAAACAGAATAGAGGAAACGGAAGAACGGTTGATCCCTCTCCTAAAGAAGCCTTACCAACTGTCACATTTAAAGAAGACTTGACGATTCATATTAATGATGAAGATGTCATGATGATTCACGTCGACCATGCTCATACGGATGGTGATGCAATTATTTATTTCCCAAAAAGCAATGTCATTCACATGGGAGATACTTTTTTTAATGGACGGTTTCCTTTTATAGATCTTTTCTCTGGAGGAACTATTGACGGAATTATTGAAGCCGCTAATAAGGTCTTATTTCTCGCAGATAATGACACGAAAATCATCCCTGGTCATGGTGCTCTTTCCAACAAAAAAGAACTAACTGCTTATCGAAATATGCTCATGGATGTTCGAGATCGAGTGAAGCAAGCTATCTCCGCTGAAATGACTTATGATGAAATAAAAGCTGCTAATCTTACCAAGGATTTAGATGATGATTGGGGTACAGGATTTATTAATGGAGAGAAGATTGTTAATTTTATTTATACGGATTTGACTAGAGAATAGTTCGCGTTTTTTAGATCCTTCATTAAACTCCT
>CAYXQH010000085.1:0-13929 GCA_964467425.1 uncultured Saprospiraceae bacterium | reverse complement strand
TATAAGCCTCCAAGACTAACATCGAAATTATTATCATTATAGATTTCGATCCAATCCGAGAATTTTCCATTTTCATCTGCGTAATCAGTTCCGTTTGCAGCTAATTCATTTATATAGACTCCTGTGACCGGTTCAGTTGGTACGGGGACTTCTACTTCTAGTTTTAATGTTGCTGGAAAACCTGAAGTGTAATTATTGGCAGAACGACTTCCTTCTCCGGAGATAATAAAGGCAATAGAATTTCCTGCTGACCAATTATTTTGATCAACTACTTCTTGAAGTAAAGGCGCGAGGTTTGGTGTTTTTTGTTTTTCTCCAGACTCTTCACTTGAAAGCCATTCTTCTGGTTGCCAATTGACTGTACTATTTGTAGTCGGACGACTAGTGACATTAAAGTTGGTCTCTTCGAAAATTGCAGCACTTGGAGATAATTCTGCCTTAATGTCAAAGTCCGCTGGACCAACACTACTCTCGGGTTTTCTTGTTGTAAATTGTACCTGTGCACTAGTGACCGATGCACCTTGAGGTATTTGAATATTATTAAAACGAACACCTACCGTTTGGTCTGACCAGCTTTCTGTAATATACATTCCCCAATTGTCGATTCCAACACCTCCATTGGACACACCATATTCCTCTGCATTATCATTTATTGATTCAACCATCCCGCTAATGTTTACAGTAAACGTTGCAGGAGGTGCAACACTCTCATTGGTTGCATTCGGTGTCGGACTTGTAAATAATTGAAAAGTTGGTCCTCCATCTAAAGTTCTGCCATAGGAAACATCTGTACTTTGAGCATCAAAAGTAAGTTGATCAACAACTGTAATTCCATCGGGTTCGACAAGAATAATATCTTCTCCGCCAGCACCAAGTTTTATATCTATATGTAGAACACCATCGTCTGTATCTTTATCTGCCCAAAATAATAAGTAACCTCCGGCGGGAACGGTTGTAAGTGTAGGGTTGGACGTTGGAATTTGCCAGAGTAATGGATCTGTTTGATCGTCAGATATAAAATAGCCTCCAAGATCGACAGCAGTTGAACCTGCATTATAGATTTCAATCCAGTCTTCAAAATCTCCGCTTTCATCAGCTATTGTCGATTCATTATCGGCAAGGAATTCATTGATGAAAATTTGTGAAAATAATGTTGTAGTACATAAGCTAAAAATAAGCGTAAAAATGGGGAGTAAACATTTCATTTTGGTACAGGTTTATTTTAGAGAATAAAAAGCCTTTCTAAACAAATGTTTAGAGGCCTTTTTAATCATTGAATTAAATTAATTACGAGGGCAGAAAACTAATCGAAACTCGATCGCTCCATCTTAAGTCAAGTAACTGAAAAATTAGGTTCTTTAATTAACGATTTTTGGAATGCTCTTTAAAAGATGAATTAGACTATTCATCAAAAAATTATACGAAGAAGCTATAAAAATGTTTAACGCAGTATTAGTAAAAAAGCAAGCGAATATCTTTCGTTGTCATACAAAAATAGACATTTTAGTAAAAAAATTATATATTTGAATGCATTTTTACGATTTAAACATTACCATTCATTTTAATTTTCACCCCATTTAACACACCTGAGGGGTGCCCTAGATTATTTAAACCACTTGAAAAGCCCCTTATGCTAAACTCCAAGCTAAATACCTCCTATGCTATAGGTCAAATAAAAAGCCTATCAGTTGTCGCCTTTTTTCTTATAAATGCTTCTATTTTAAGTGGCCAATCATTGTATATCAATGAATTTATGGCTGGAAACAATACGATTCCAGATGAATATGGGGAGTTTGATGATTGGATTGAAATATATAATGGAGGAAGTATAGCGGTAAATTTGGAAGGTTATTTTCTTTCAGATAACATTGCTAACCCAATGGTAGCTGAAATTGATACAGCGGTAATTGTTCAACCTGGAGGCTTCGTGTTATTTTGGGCGGATAAGGACCTGGCGCAAGGGAAGTTACATCTTGATTTTAAACTCAGCGCCGGTGGAGAACAAATTAGCTTGATGTCTCCTACCGGAGATTTTATTGACTCTCTTACGTATGGACCTCAATTAGACGATCTTTCTTATGGACGCTATCCTGACGGTAGTTCTAGCTTTTTTATTTTTGAAGACCCAACACCAGACGAACCAAATTCTGCTTCAGGAAGTGTAGATCAGGCAACACCTCCTGTTTTTAATATGCAAGGTGGGTTTTATGATAATACTTTTTCACTAGCATTAAGTCATCCGATTTCTGGTGCGGAGATTTATTACACACTGGACGGAGAAGACCCTGATGAATCGTCTACTTTATATACAGGGGCAATTAATATTTCTACCTCTTCGATTGTTCGGGCAAAGGCTTATGTGCCTGATTATTTGTCTAGTAATATAACAAGCCATTCTTACTTTTTAAATGAATCTTACACCTTACCTGTTTTGTCTATTGTAACGGATCCCGATAATATGTTTGGACCGACAGGAATTTATAGTAACCCACTAGAAGGTGGTTCGGAATGGGAAAGGTATTGTCAGATCCAATATTTTAAAAATGAGAACTTGGATTTTTCAATAGACTGTGGAATTAGAATTCAGGGAAGTAGCTCTGTGACCTTGCCCAAAAAATCTTTTCGATTATTTTTTGACGAAGATTACGGTCAATCTCGATTGGAATATCCAATGTTTGAAGGTACAGATGTTATGGATTTTAAAAACCTGGTACTTCGTGCAGGATATGATGATGACATTACGGATGAAGATGGCACACTCTTAAGGGATCCATATGGAAACCGTCAATATAAAGAATCAGGAGGCTTGATAACCGAAGGTAATTGGGCGATTTTAAAAATCAATGGAGCATACTGGGGTGTTTATGAAGTCAGAGAGAGTCTCAATAAAGAATTTATTGAATCTCATACAGGTTATAATGATTTCGATTTAGTTCGCTTTGATAAATCTGAACCAGAACTTAAAAATGGAACATGGGAAGATTGGGATTATATGAGAAATTTTTTAGAGAATAATGATATGTCTGATGAAGCCAATTATGCGCATGCTTCTGAGTTGATTGATATGGAAAATCTTATAAATGTACAGGCTTTAATTCAGTGTTCTTCTTATAGGAGTTGGTCTTATGGTATTTCTACTTATAAAAAGAAATCACCCGGGAGTAAATGGAAGTATACCGTTTGGGATATGGATAGAAGTCATTCAAGCCAATGGTGGAATCCTCATGATGATTATGCCGAAGATGAAAGTTTGACTTGGGGGAATTTTTTAAATGAAGCCCTAACCGCAAATGAAACCTTTAGAAATAAATTAGTAAATCGTGTTGCCGATCTTTTGAATACTGCTTACCGTCCTGATAATGCTTCTGAATATTTAGAAAATATGAGGTTAGAAATTGACGCAGAAATGGAAGGAGAATATGATCGCTGGAATCCTACTGAAGATATAAATACCTGGTATGATAATCTAGGAGAGTTTGATACCTTACTTCTAGAAAGACCAGCAATACTTAGAGATTTTACCATTGAATATTATAGCTTTCCTGATTCGAATAGGATCAATTTGGATATTCAAGGAGAAGGTTCTCTAAAACTTAGCACAATAGATATACCTGGATTTCCATGGTCAGGTGCTTATTATGAAGATGTTCCTGTACCGATAACTGCTATTCCTGCACCTGGATATTCATTCATTGGATGGAGTGATCCTAGTTTACCAAACAATCCGGATATTGAATTAATGTGGGATGGCACCTATGACTTAGTTGCATATTTTGAATTAGGTTCTACAGAGGTAGCGGATGTTATTATTAATGAAATTAATTATAACTCTCCAGCGACTATAGATGCTGGAGATTGGATTGAATTATATAATGCAAGTGGAATGTCTGTGGATGTTTCGGGCTGGTCTTTTAGAGATGGAAGTGGCGATTATTTTAATATTCCTTCGGGAGTAACTTTATCTCCCGACAGCTATTTAGTTTTAGTGGAAGACAGTGTTCGTTTCCAACAAATATACCCGACGGTTACCAATTTTATTGGTGCTTTTGGAAATGCGCTGACAGGAAGTTTTAAGTTGAGCAATAGTGGAGAATTCATTAGTATCAGTAATGCTGATGCATCTTATATAGATACTGTTTTTTATAAAGATGAACTTCCCTGGCCGGTAGAACCTGATGGAACGGGGCCTTCCCTTCAATTGATAAATCCATCTTATGATAATGCATTAGCTGAAAGTTGGTTTTCTGAAATCCCAACTCCAAACGCACAAAATACTGGATTACAGGGGCAAACTATTGACTTTGACCCAATATCAGATAAATTGGTAACGGATAATCCATTTGTAATTAATGCGACTAGCAGTTCGGGGTTGCCCGTAAGTTTTAGTATTGTATCAGGACCTGCAAGCATATCTGGAAATACAATTACGCTAGATGGAGTTGGTGGGACGGTTATTGTGCAGGCTGATCAAGCAGGTGATACTAATTATGCACCGGCAGTGAGTACACAACAAAGTTTTGATGTGGAGCTTTTAAGCCAGTCGATCAGCTTTGGTGCTTTATCGGATAAACTTACAACGGATATTCCATTCAATATTTTAGCTATTTCGACTTCTGGCTTAACGGTAAGCTTTAGTATTCTATCAGGCCCAGCGAGTATTTCAGGAAATACAATTACTTTAGATGGTATAGGTGGAACAGTAGTGGTTGAAGCAAATCAATCCGGTAATGCGACTTATCAATCAGCTTCAAGTGTGCAGCAAATTTTTGAAGTAAATTTGCAAAGCCAATCGATTAGTTTTAATAGTATTTCAGATAAGATAACTACAGATATGCCTTTTGCTATTACAGCAACTGCTAGTTCTGGATTAGGGGTGAATTTTAGTATTGTGTCAGGCCCGGCAAGTGTTTCAGGAAATACAATCACCTTGGATGGAGTTGGCGGAACGGTGGTTGTTGAAGCGAGTCAATCCGGAAGTGATGATTATTTACCGGCATCAAGCGTAGAGCAAAGTTTCGAAGTAAATTTGCAAAGCCAATCGATTAGTTTTAATAGTATTTCAGATAAAATAACAACAGATATACCTTTTGCTATTTCGGCGACTGCCAGTTCTGGATTAGGGGTAAATTTTAGTATTGTGTCAGGCCCGGCAAGTGTTTCAGGAAATACAATCACCTTGGATGGAGTTGGTGGAACGGTGGTTGTTGAAGCGAGTCAATCCGGAAGTGATGATTATTTGCCAGCATCAAGTGTAGAGCAAAGCTTCGAAGTAAATTTACAAAGTCAGACTATTAGTTTTGGTAATATTTCAGATAAGATAACAACAGATGCGCCTTTTGTTATTTCGGCGACTGCCAGTTCTGGACTAGTGGTATCATATAATATCATATCAGGCCCGGCAAGTGTTTCAGGAAATATAATCACTTTAGATGGAGTTGGCGGAACGGTGGTGGTTGAAGCGAATCAATCCGGAAGTGATGATTATTTGCCAGCATCAAGTGTGGAGCAAAGTTTTGAAGTAAGCTTGCAAAATCAGACGATTAATTTTAATGATATTTCGGATAAGGTAACAACAGATGCGCCCTTTACTATTTCGGCAACGTCAACTTCTGGCTTAGCTGTAGGATTTATTATTGTTTCTGGTCCTGCGAGTATTTCAGGGGATATGATTACTTTAGATGGTGTGAGTGGGACCGTTATTGTGGAGGCTAATCAATTAGGAAATGCTACTTATCTTCCAGCTTTAAGTCAGCAACAAAGTTTTGAAGTAAGCCTTCAAAGTCAATCAATTAATTTTCCGTCTATTCCAAATAAACTAGACACCGACGATCCTTTTACTATTACAGCAACATCAACTTCTGGCTTAGCTGTAGATTTTAATATAGTCTCCGGTCCGGCAAGTATTTCAGGAAATACAATCACTTTAGATGGCTTGCCCGGTATGGTAACTGTTGAAGCGAGTCAACAAGGTAATAGTGATTATTTACCTGCAACGAATGTTCAACAAACCTTTGTTATTACAGAAGAAATCTTATTAAGTCAAACGATTGAATTTTTACCAATCACTGATAAATTTACAACGGATGTACCTTTTGCAATTGCAGCAACGTCAACTTCTGGCTTAACTGTAGATTTTAATATAGTCTCCGGTCCGGCAAGTATTTCGGGAAATATCATAAGCCTAAATGGTGTTGCTGGAACTGTAGTTATTCAAGCCGATCAAGACGGAGATGCAGATTACTATCCTGCGATTCCAGTTCAACAAAGCTTTGAGGTAATATTACAAAGTCAAACGATTGCTTTTGAAAATATTTCAGATAAAATAGCAACAGATATGCCTTTTAATATTATGGCAACTGCAAGTTCAGGCTTGGCTATTGACTTCAATATTGTCTCTGGACCAGCGAGTATTTCAGGAGATGTAATCACCTTGGATGGAGTAGGAGGAACGGTCATTGTGGAAGCGAGTCAATCTGGGAATAATGATTATCTGTCAGCGGATGCTCAACAATCTTTTGAAGTATTATTAGCAGATCAGACGATTGATTTTGTAGAGATTTCGAATAAGTTTACGACAGATGTTCCTTTTGAAATTATGGCTAGTGCAAGTTCTGGTCTGGATGTAAGTTATATTATTGTATCCGGTCCAGCGAGTATAGCTGGAAATATTATTACGCTAGATGGAGTAGGAGGGACAGTAGTCGTCCAAGCTAATCAAGCAGGAAATAGCACCTATAATCCAGCGCCTATTTTACAAGAAACATTTGATGTTTTATTACAAAGTCAGACGATTGACTTTGAAGATATTCCTGATAAAATAACGACGGATATTCCTTTTGAAATTATGGCGACTGCAAGTACAGGTTTAGATCTTGATTATACTATAATATCCGGTCCGGCGAGTATAGCTGGAAATACAATTAGCCTGGACGGAGTAGGAGGTACGGTAGTTGTCGAAGCCAGTCAATCAGGAAGTGATGATTATTTTCCAGCAAATATTCAGCAATCATTTGAAGTCTTGCTAACGGATCAAACGATTAATTTTGATGCCATTCCGAATAAAATTACAACTGATGTTCCTTTTACTGTCATGGCAACTACGAGCTCTGGTTTGGATGTGACCTATATTATCGTGTCAGGCCCAGCGAGTATTTCGGGTAATGTTATTACGCTTGATGGATTAGGTGGAACGGTTGTGGTTCAGGCTGATCAGCTAGGAAATGCCACCTATAACCCAGCCGCTTTTGTACAGGAAACCTTTGAAGTAAATTTACAAAGTCAGACGATTGATTTTGTAGCTATTCCCGATAAATTTACAACAGATATGCCATTTGGAATATTGGCGACAGCGAGCTCAGGTTTAGACGTAAGTTTTAGTATTGTATCAGGACCAGCAAGCTTAGTAGGCGATACGATTACCTTGGATGGAGTAGAAGGATTAGTCGTTGTACAAGCGAGTCAAATAGGAGACAATGACTTTTTACCTGCTCCGAGCATTGAACAGAGCTTCGAAGTAAATTTGGTTGATCATGTAGAAAATATTGGAAATAATGATTTAGAATTTGTAGTTTATCCAAATCCTGCAGATGATTTACTTTATATTCTGTTAAATGATGTGACATCTGATAGATATGAAGTCTCAATCTATGATGTCCATGGGCGTTTAGTACAGCAAGAAACGATGGTGAATTTTGGAGCTAATGAATACAAACTGGATATTGATACACTCTCTGATGGAGTATTCATTTTAACTTTAGTAAAAGACGGGAAAATTTATTCCAGTCGATTTCTGAAAATATCTTATTAATTAACTCTAATAAGCAACGTTTTTATTAAACTATAACGTATTGTTATTCGTTACGGGTTTGGAAAGCGAATCGGACCGGAAATAATAATATAGAAATTCGAAGATTTTACCTTTAGAGATATTTATTAGCCAGAAATTACAATGAGTCGATTAACTATTTTTCTTTGTGTACTTGTGATGACGTTGAGTTGGTCAAAGGGGCTTTCACAAACGGATAAAACTAAAAAGACAAAATGGAATTTAGTTAAAAAGGATAATAATATAAAAGTCTATACTAGAAAGCAAGAGCATTCAAAACTGAAAGAAATCAAAATGAGTATTGAATATAAAATGGATATCAATACTTTTATAGAGGTGCTCAATGATGCCAATCGTTATACTCGGTGGGTGTATAAATGTACAGAAAGTAAGATTTTGAATCAGAATAATGAAGATGACTTTCATTATTATGTCACCTCTGATCTACCTTTTCCCGCTTCTGACCGGGATTTAGTCGTACACTGCAGGCAATGGAAAGATGATGATGGAGTTTATTACTCCCGTTCTGTTGCAGAGCCAAATCTTATTCCTAGTAAAAAAGGATACGTTAGAATTCAAAAATATGAATCTAACTGGGTTATTACACCAAAATCTGATGGTACAATTCATGTAGATTATCATTCTATTTCTGACCCTGGAGGCTCTATTCCTGCTTGGATCGTTAATTTAGCTGTAACAACGGGTCCTTTAAAAACGATGAAAAAACTCGAAAAAGTGGTTCGTAAACAAATGGTTAAAGAGCCTAAGTAGTATTTTTATATTCCTTTCAAGCATTCTTTTCTTCTTATCAATAGGTGTTTTTATCTTTTTTGGAGTCCTTCTTATATAAAAGAAGTAGTAATTCTTGTTAAAACCATCTTATATTCGCCATCTTTGCATTTTTATTTGATAATAATAATAGCCAAGCAACGCTTTTAAAAAATAGAACGTATTGGCTAAAAACCCTCTAAACTTAATTGGAAAGTACAAACCATAACATTACGCTCATTATTCAGGCATGCCGTGAAGACAACCGAGCTGCCCAAAAGAGGTTATATCAACTTTTTTTTAATTATGGTATGAGTATAGCACTTCGATATTCAAGTGCTAAATCAGAGGCTGAGGAAGTATTGAATGAGTCGTTTTTTAAAGTTTTTTCTAAGTTGGACCAGTATGATGAAAACTATGAATTTAAAAAGTGGTTTCGAACGATCTTGATTCACACTTCAATAGATTATCATAGAAAATATAAAAAACTTAAATCCTACGCCTCCGAAGATATAGAGCCATCAGAATATGATCAAAATACAGGATGGGATAAGTTGTTATATGAAGATATTTTAGAGGAGATTCAATATTTACCCCCAAGCTATCGATTAGTATTCAACTTGTATGCAATTGACGGATTTAAACATCACGAAATTGCAGAACAACTCAATATTAGTGTTGGTACCTCTAGGTCTAATTTTGCGAGGGCCAGAAAATTATTGCAAAAACGATTAATTAAAATCAATGAAGTGAAAAAAGTAAGTAATGGGAAATAATTTTGAGAAACATATCAAAAAGTCTATGGACAATCCTCCGGAGTTTCCTTTCGATGAAGGGCTTTGGAAAGATATGGAGTCTCGCTTGAATGAGAAGAGTGATAGGAAACCATTGTTTGGTCCCTTAGCTAGTCTTTTTTTAGTATTATTGACACTGCTTGCTACAAGCCTTGCCGGGTATTTTTATTTCAAAGCTAAAGGACTGGAAAAGCACGATTTAGTAGAACAACAACAGTTGCAAAATCAATCGGAGCCAGAAGCTATAATAGAAAAGCGTGTCACTGTTATTTATGATACTATCTATAATCGAGTAGTTATAGATCAAGTTCAAAAAAGAAACGATAGAGGAAATAATCACTTAGCAGGATCGAATGCTTATATGTATTCGCCTGATTTTGCGCTTAGTTTTAAATTAGAAGATTTCTTACCGTCCAACTATAGTAATAGTCGTAGTTTTTCTAATCTTAGATTAGGTGTACAACCTTATGCTGCAGAATCTAAATCCGGTCAAAATAAATTTTCCAAAAATCAATCAGATATTGAAGGAGAAGTTTTGGCATTGTTCAAAGACAATTTTTTTGAAAAACCTGTTGCTTCTCTGCCTGGAGATGTTCCTGGTTTTTTGGAGATTGACCATCGTGTAAACCTCCCGGAAATTGTTGTTCAAAAGCATAAGCGAAAATATAGAATGCGATATTATTTGGGCAAAATGAGACCTACTCGATTTATTCTTTCGGGTACAACAGGTACTTTTGCCTCTTTAAATTTAGGAAGTATTGGATTTAACTTAAGAGGTAGCGCACATGTAGAAGTAGGATTCGGTAAACGATTTAGTATTATAACAGGGGTTGAATATTTCGCTAATGATTTTTCTAAGAAAATAAATTTAACAAACGATCCTTTTGCTGATGCGGGATTTCCAGAACTTCCACCTAATAATAGTGAAGATGAATTGAAAAATATACAAGGGGATTTTAATTACCTTCAAATTCCTTTTGGTATAAAGCACACTATTTTTCCTCGAAGATATTTCTATCCTTATTTAGCAGGAGGTATAATTTATGGCCGAACTGCGAGATCACGATTAGAATATCAGTATGAATCTTTGTCCTTGCAGAGTTTGTATACTGTTAGTCGAGGTAATCTGGAGCCTCGGAATTTTGATTTAAGTGCAGTGTGGGGAACGCTCGGTTTTCAAGTTCAAATGAATAGAAACTGGAGCTTATTGATAGAAGGCAGTGCCCAGTTCGATTTCAAGAATGGAATTTATAAATATGAAAATCTTGACCTCCTTAAGTTTAATACAGGAGTCCAATATAAGTTTTAAAGATCTTTTATAAAAGATAGAAAGTTTTCAATTTTTTTGATTTTGTTGCCCTAAGTAATTTAAAGCAATGTTTAAATTGACTTGTTTTTTACAAGTTAATCAGAAGATGAAGGCACCTAAAAAGCTAGAGACTTGATAAGCGTAAAAAGTATAAAGAATAATCTGATTTATTCTATTTTTCCTAAAGAGCAAACCTATTTATGGGCACTTTTATTCCTTAGTGTTCTGGCCTATATTTTCGTACATGTAAATTACAACATTTACTATGTCGATGATGCTTGGGTGATTTCTAATATTTGGAATTTTACGACTCTTGGATTATCTGAAGATATCGTTTTTATTGAACCAGGCGAAAGTGGTTATGTTCAATATTTTGGAGTTACCTACGCCTTCATTATGGGGCATGTACTCAATTTGATCGGTTGGACAAAAAGTAACGTATTTATTGTTAATTCGATTTTTGTGTGGGGAACTGCCTTGGTATGGTTTAAGATATTGAAGCAATTGCCCTTTTCAAAAAACATCGCTCGATTAACTCTACTCTTTTTACCCGTCTTTCCTCCTTTTTTCTTTGCAGCACATTGTGGTCGTCCAGATGCATTTGTAGCTTTTATTATTTCAATTCAGGTTTTGTTGTTTGTCCGGAAGCGATATTTTTGGGCAGCTTTATTGACAGGTTTCGCTTTTGAAGCGCACATTATGGGCATCGTTGGCTTATTCTTTTTAATAGCCTATACTATTTATAAAAAAGAAGATATACTTTTTAATAAACGAGCACGCACCACTTTGCTGACTCATTTTACTTTGGGAGGAATATGTGCCTTAGCTTTTTATTTTGCGATACATGGCGGGCATTTTTCAATAGGCGAATTAGCGATGCTGGTTGGAGATAAGAGAGATATGGGATCTCCTTTGAATAGTTATATTTTGAACTATTTTATGAATTACGACTGGTATTCCAGAGTTTGGGAATTCGCCTTGTTTCTTGGAGTAATTGGCTTATATTTTAGAAAAGGAATTTTTAGGGAAAACCGATTTCTGACTATTTTAGTTATTGTACTTTTAGTCTCAACTATAATCACTCGTCGAGAAAATAGGAATTATTTCGTTTTTATTTTTCCAGCTTTTATACTTCTTTATTTTTATACTTTTGAACGATTACGACAGCTTAAAAAGTTTACCATGGTACTCACACTATCCATGAGTGTTTACTATGGCTTACATTTTTATTTTAATGGAGATTATGAGTTTGAGAAAATCGTTTTGGAAGCCAAAGAGGAGTTGGAAGACAAAGACTTGCCAATAGTGGGCATTCCTGATTTTTGGTTTGCAGCAATGGACAAAGAATTCATACCTATTCATCATCGTAAAAAATCTAATCTCCATGCATTAGATAATTTTTACCTGATTCAATCCGACTATTTAGAATGGCGTTGTAAAATATACGATCACACCTTGAGCTATTATAAGGAAAACTATCATGCCACCCTAATCAAAGAGATCGAAGTGTTTGGTGATGAAAAAATTCAAATTTGGGAATGTGAAAAAGCAGAAGGCCTTTTGTCAAAAGCAGAAGGAGCTAATCAACCCACCGAATGGAAACTGAATTAAGCAAGCAATATAGCAACGAATAAATATATTAGGCTTACTAAGCTGTCTACCTGTCTATCATCTCTGTAAAATAAATTCCTTGGTCTGAGCATTCAATGCACTGTCAATCGATTGAATAAGCAAATAATAAAACCCGTCAGAAAGTTTACTAATATTCGCTGTTGATATAAGCTATAGTAGAGCGGTAGTTTTGATGTTCCACATCAGTAAGCTCCGCAAGTGTTCTTTGATTGATTTCATCTCGCATTACAATGTTTCGGTAATCTTGACCACTATTACGTAATCGCAGACTTTCGTACTTTTTGAAATCCCTGCTGGGAAAAAAATTATAAACAATATCTGCATCACAGTATTAGTAAATAACAATTTAAAGAACGAAAATGTCGTAAATGTTATGTTTTGATGAATACTGGATTTATAGTATAAAATAAAAAGATTGATAAATTATTTCTAACTTTCCACTTCGTATGTTTTTAGACCATATTTAAAATTTGAAAAGAGGATTATGAGATTTTTTCCCCTATTGCTATTTGGTTTCTTTTTATCCTTTGCTTTAAGTGCTCAAGATCGGCCAGTATTTTTCCCGGAAGATATTGATCCGAGTACCTTACACTTGAAATGTTTATGCAAACCTGGTGTCACCAATAAGTCTCGAAGCAGGGGGATAGAGCTTTCATATATACAATCTTTGAAAGGTCAATTTGAGCAAGAGGATGGTTTCCCATTGAGCGAGCCACTAAGTGAATTGACCATACGTAATTTGATTTTTAAGTTGAGGTTTCCTGTTATTAATAGAGATGGTTTTAAAGTGATTGCGGGAATGTTTTATCGACCTGAGCAATATGATTTTCAAAAAATTGGAAATGATTATTCTAATATATTTCAACATCTAAATAACAGGCCGCTAAAGAATTCCGGTTTTGAGGGCTTAGTGATTAAATCGTGGAATGAAACCTTTTACTCCTCATTAAGAATACGGACTATGTTCAATGGCGATTATAAAGGGCTAATCAATTTTGATAATCGTTATTCTATTTTTAATGCTTCTGCCCTTTTTGGAGTGAAAAAAGCGGATGATAAAGAATGGGGATTGGGTTTAAGTTTTTCGAGTAGTTTTCGGAGTACGATTGCTTTGCCGTTCTTTTTGTACAATCATACTTTTAATGATAAATGGGGGGTAGAAATGGTCTTACCGGCTTTGGTGTCTGTTCGATATAACCTTTCTGATTATTCCTTATTATTGTTTGGAATGCGATATAACAGTCGTAGCTATGCAATTGAAACTGATGACACATTTTTGCCACAAAGATATCATCTCAACCACTCTGAAATTCAAGCAGGATTTTCTCTTGAGCAAAAAATCCATTCCTGGGTTTGGTTGGATGTTGCGGCCGGCGTTCAATATAATTTTAGTACTGATTTTGCAGCAGTTAACAACACAGGACTTCCTTTTGAAGTGGAACCGAGCACAGTACCGATTTTCAAAATTGGCATTTTTATTTCTCCACCAGATTCTTTCATTAAATAAGGATACTGCTTAAACTTTTACGCTCTTTTTTGGTTACTAACATAACCACATAACCACATAACCACATAACCACATAACCACATAACCACATAAC
>CAYXQH010000084.1:0-13964 GCA_964467425.1 uncultured Saprospiraceae bacterium | reverse complement strand
AGTTTAGTATGAATTTTAAGATGTTCTACTTTATCTTTTCCATATGCGCCTAAACAGATGGAATCTAAAAGCTCGAGAACTTTATCAAACTCTAATTTTTCGTATAAATCTTTTGGCTCTAGTAACATTAGTCGACTGTATCAAATTTTGCGCAAGTTGCATATTTTCAATGTAAGAAACAATCATATGCCATTTTGGTTCCTTTTAAAATATTATAATTATTTAATTATTATTATATTGCAAAATCTAATGTTGATATTTCCTGCCAAAATTAAAAGATAAGCCTAGCCAATCTTATCTGTTTTTTTACACCATTTAAACTAAAACTAACGTTATGAAAAAAGTTCTATCCTTTTTATTTCTATCTCTATTCTTTTCCACCCTACAAGCACAACAAGTCCCTGATTTTACTATGACGGATATTAATGGTAATAGCCATAGTCTCTATGCAGATTATCTCGATCAGGGAAAGACAGTTTTTATTAGTGTCGCAACAACCTGGAACCCGTGGGATTCTGTTTGGGTGAATTCAGGTGTTATGGATGAATTTCATGCGACCTACGGGAATGATGCCGTGGTTCTATTTATTGAAGGAGATACTAATACTCCGGAAAGTGATCTGTACGGTGGACCAAATAGTACTACTGATTTTGTAACAGGACATGATTATGTTATTATTGACGACTCCGAAGGAATTATGCTGAATGAATGGGGGATCAACTTTTTCCCCTGGGTAATGATTATTTGCTCTGACGGAGCTGGTTATACACAGTCTCCTAGCATACCAGAATTGATGCAAGATGATGATGTTTTTTATGGTCATTTTGAAACGGCTGATGATATAGCTGACAAGATGTTTGATCTTTGTGGAACTGGTTTTGATCGAAGCAAAATAACAGGTATCGTTTATACAGATTTGAATTCGGATTGTGATCAAACGAATGACAATGGTATTCCAATGCGAGTGGTAAATATCGAAGGTCCAAATGGATCTTTTTATAGAGTAACCGATGAAAATGGGGAGTTTCGTTCTTTAGCTGATGTTGGAGAATATACAGTTAGCGTCCCAAATGTTAATACCCTTTGGGAAGTTTGTGACAATCCTCAAACGTATGATTTCGTAACGAATGAAGATAGTATCTATTTGGATTTTGGAATGCAAGCAACCATGCAATGTACGGATCCAGTTGTAGAAATATCCGCTCCTTTCTTAGTACGATGCTTTGATAATAACATCTATGTACATTATTGTAACGAAGGAACGATTCCTGCCGATGATATGACGGTCACTGTAGAGCTGGGTGAATTTTTAAGTGTAAATAGTGTTTCAACAACACCCACTAGTATAAATGGTCAGATTTATACTTTTGATATAGGTACACTTGATGTTTTCGAATGTGGTGATATTGTTTTCAATGTAACGGTGGATTGTGAAGTGGAATTAGGCACCGTTGAATGTTATTCCGCTGTAATTGATCCAGAACAAGGATGCATTAATAGTGTAGCTCCATTAAATGATTCGGAAGAGTGCCAGGAGATTGTTGGATCATTTGATCCGAATGATAAAAGAGCTTTTCCTTATTTAGGAAGTGATGATTATACCATCGCGCCAAATGAAGTAATCAAATATCAGGTACGTTTTCAAAATACTGGAACCTTCACCGCTTTTAATGTAGAAGTTATAGATACGATTTCCCCTTATATGGACTTAGCTACTTTTAGAATGGGAACTGCCAGTCATGCTTATGAGGTAGAAATTGTGGATCATCGTACGTTAAAAGTTCTATTTGAAGATATAAACTTGCCAGATAGTACTAGTAATGAACCAGAAAGTCATGGCTTTTTCACGTATTATTTAAATCAAATGACAGACCTTCCTGATGGAACGAAAATTACAAACGAGGCAGGTATTTATTTTGATTTTAATGACCCAGTGATTACGAATACGACGACCCATACGGTTGATTATGGCTTCAACTCTAATAACAATATAGAGAACTCATTGGGCTTTGCTGTAAATCCAAACCCAGCAAGCGACTATTTGACCTTGACTATAAACGATGCAACTATTCAAAATGGTAATTATAGTTTAACAACCTTGCAAGGACAAGAAGTTATCAAAGGTAATTTCTCCAGTCAAAGCTTTGAGGTTTCTCTTAATAATATAAGCAAAGGTGTGTACTTCATATTAGTTTATGATAATGAAGGCAATACCGGCGTTCAAAAGGTAATTATTCAATAGATTAAAATTCGGTATTAGGTATTCGGTTTTAGGCCGTTCAAATACCTAATACCGAATACCTTTCTTCCAGTATTTTGCTCCAATCTAGGCGTTTCACTTTGCAGAGTGCGTTCAACATTTATAGCACTCTACTATTAAAAATCTTTCCTTTTTAAAACAAATCAAGTAGAATTCCTACCTTCGCAAAAAAAAGAAGTGGCTGGAAATATCTTTGGACAAATATTTAGAATTACAACTTTTGGAGAATCGCATGGAAAAGGGCTCGGTGTAGTCATTGATGGATGCCCCTCAGGTATTACAATTGATGAATCATTCATTCAATCAGAAATGGATCGAAGACGTCCAGGCCAATCCAAAATAGTTACGCAACGTAAAGAAGGCGATGAAATACAATTACTTTCTGGCGTTTTTGAAGGTAAAAGTACTGGCACACCTATCTCTATGCTTGTTTTCAATAAGGATGCGAAGTCAAAAGATTACAGTCATATTGCTGATAAATTCAGACCTTCTCATGCAGATTTTACGTTCCAGGAAAAATACGGTTTTCGAGACTATCGTGGCGGCGGACGATCATCGGCTAGAGAAACGCTTGCACGAGTAGCTGCCGGTGCCATTGCTAAATTGTTTTTGCAATCCCTTGGCATCAAGATTCAAGCTTTTGTAAGTCAGGTAGGATCGTTAAAGCTTTCCAAATCTTATAAAGAATTAGATCTTTCTAAAACGGAAGAGAACATCGTTCGTTGTCCTGACCCAGATCTCGCAGCTGAAATGATTGAATTGATTAAAGCTACCAGAAAAGCAGGAGATACGATTGGAGGGGTTGTTCAATGTGTTGTTCAAAATAGTCCGATTGGTTTAGGAGAACCAGTCTTTGATAAACTTCATGCAGATCTGGCAAAAGCAGTCATCAGCATTAATGCTTGTAAAGGCTTTGAGTATGGAAGTGGTTTTGAAGGGGTTGAAATGAAAGGCTCCGCTCATAATGATCACTTTTATAATGAAGATGGAAAAATAAAAACAAAGACGAATTACTCTGGTGGAATACAAGGCGGAATTTCAAATGGTATGGATATCTATTTTAAAGCAGCCTTCAAACCAGTTGCAACTATTGTATCCGCACAAGATTCTGTAAACGAAGCAGGTGAAGCTGTAGAGGTTACAGGTAAAGGTCGTCATGACCCTTGCGTTGTACCAAGAGCAGTAGTTATTGTAGAAGCTATGGCTGCGCTGGTTTTAGCCGATCACGTACTTAGGCAAAGAAGTGCTCAAAAATAAAAATTCATCGGTATTCAGTGTTTAGCAATTGGGAGGCTCGAATGCCAAATAACAAATCCCTTAATCTCTTATTTAAATTTTTCATGATGCAGCAACGAATTTTAGCCATCCTTTTACTTTTTTCATTTTGCTTTTTCCAAAATTGTAAAGGTCCCAAAGAGGCCCAGGTTGATTTAAGTAAAAGTTATAAAATTGGATTTTATAATGTAGAAAACTTGTTTGATGTTTTTAATCATCCTGAAAAATTAGATGATGACTTCACACCTACTGGCAAACAAGAATGGAATGTAGAACGCTATAATAAAAAGCTAAATGACCTCACCAAGGTAGTTGCTGGTATGGGCTACCCTACTCTACTTGGAGTTTGTGAAGTTGAAAATGAATCTGTTCTTAAAGACTGGACGACTTATACCAAAATGGCGGATCAGGACTATGGGATTGTTCACTATGAATCTCCGGATCGTCGAGGAATAGATTGCGCTTTTCTCTATCAGAAAAAATATTTCAAAGTAGAAACGTCTAATAATATTCGAGTCGATTTTCCAGCAGAGATTGCAGAAGATTATACCTCCAGAGATATCATATACGTGAAAGGCACTTTTTTAAAAAGCCATACCCTGCACATTTTTGTCAATCATTGGCCTTCCCGACGTGGCGGCCTGGCAGCTAGTGAACCAAAAAGAACCTTAGTCGCTCAGCATGTAAAAGACGCCGTCGATAAAATATTTTTAACGGACCCAAATGCCAACATTATTATTTTGGGAGATTTTAATGATGAACCAGATAATAACAGCATACTTAAAACACTTGGCGCCACTGGTATAGTAGATAAAGTTGAATCTGCTAAACTCTATAATTGTATGACTAAATTAGACCAGCAAAATAAAGGCTCCTATAATTATCGTGGAAACTGGAACATGCTTGATAATATCATCACCTCTACCAATCTCATCGATCCAAAATCAAAAATCAATGTTCGAAAACCTACCATTTTCCAGGAAGACTGGATGATGTTCGATCATCCAAAAAATGGAAAGACGCCTAATCGAACTTATGGTGGTCCAAATTATTATGGTGGTTTTAGCGATCATTTACCGGTGTACGTAGAATTTGCTTTGAAGAAGTAATACTTCTTTTTATTTTTCTAAAATGAAAGCAAAAGAAACTTACCTGAGAGGAAAATCAGTTATTATAGTTTCAATAATTGTTATTGGACTAACCATTCTGACGGTATATCGATTGGATTTTTGGTTTAGTTTATCTGAGCGAACAGTTTAATTAAAGAACCTTAAACACTATTCAATTGTAATCCCACTACCTAGCGTATTAACGCTTTGATTAAAAAGCATTAAATGTTAAAAAGGTGAACAATTATAGTCTTTTACTGTATAAATAAGGTGATTTAATTATACTTTTCACTTTCATTTTCCAATTAACAATAATATGAAACGAATAATTCTACTCTTAGCAACGATCTTGACTACACTGAGTTTAAGTGCTCAATATCCTGGAGGGGGAAAATGGCAAAAGAAAGAGAAAAGCATCAAAGGTAAAATTACTGGAAAGGTTGTGAATACACAAAAGGAACCCATCAGTTATGTAACTGTGGTTTTGATTGATTCAAAGACCAACAAACAAGTCAACGGAAATATCACTGATGAGAAAGGTAAGTTTAAGCTGGAAGAAGTGAAAACCGGTAATTATAAACTTAAAATATCTTTTTTAGGCTACCTTGAAAAAGAAATCGATGCAGTAAATCTCACTTTAAAAAAACCGGATTTTAATGTTGGTACGATTAGCCTGGAACAAGACAATGTTATGCTGTCTGAAATCGAAGTAGTTGAAGAAGCTCCTTTGATTGAAACCAAAATTGATAAGATTGTATATAACGCTGATAAAGATATTACGAATGCTGGTGGCGACGCTGCAGATGTCCTTCGAAAAGTCCCCATGCTTTCTGTCGATTTAGAAGGGAATGTATCGCTAAGAGGAAGTCAGAACTTAAGAATCCTAATAAATGGAAAACCTTCCGGCATGTTTGCGAACGGAACTGCTGATGCACTGAAGATGATTCCTGCCGATCAAATAAAAAGCGTTGAAGTGATCACCTCGCCTTCTGCAAAATACGATGGTGAAGGTTCTGGAGGGATCATTAATATCATCACACAAAAGAAGCAGGTACAAGGTTATAATATATCCTTGAATGGCTCAGTCGGAACTCGGCAAAACAATGGAAATGTTGGAATTAATGCTGCTAAAGGTCGACTAGGATTTAATGCCAATGCAGGCTTTTGGCACTCCTGGCCAAATGATGCAACAAACACTTTTATCAGACAAGATTTTGATGATGGTAATTTAGTTTCCGCTTACGACCAGGATGGTATTTCTACATCATCAAGGACTGGTTTTTTTGGTAAAGCTGGATTGAATTATGATATCAATGCCTATAATAACATTTCCTCTTCTATTAATTTCAGAGGTTTTTCTTTTGACACCGACTCTCCTATGGAGGCTGTTTTTAGACCTTTTGGTTTCAGCTCACCACCTGCTGAGATTACCAACCGTAATTCAGATGCACGAACTTTAAATGCTGGGTTTGATTGGGCGACAGATTATCGCAAAACGTTCAAAGAAGAAGGAAGAGAATTTAGTGCTGCTTTTTTATTGAATGGTAATGTTAGTCAATTAGAAAGTGAAATTTTATCTACTTCCAGTGATGAATTATTGAATTTTTTAGAACAACAAGAAAATGACGGAGACAATAAAGAGTATACCTTTCAGCTTGATTATGTTCATCCTTTCGGGAAAATAGTAAAATTAGAAATCGGTGGTAAATCGGTCATTCGACGAATCAATAGTGATTATCAATTTGAACAGTTTGATCAAGATGTTGATCTGTTTAAAGTTGACCTTTCCAGAACCAATATTTTTGATTACGAGCAAGACGTCTACGCCGGCTACGCTTCATTTACCTTCAACCTGCCCAAGGACATTGGCATCATAGCAGGTGCAAGATATGAGCACACCTCTATTGGAGGTGACTTTGAATCACAGCTTGATCCTTTTGAAAATTCTTATGATAATTTTCTACCGAGTATCATTCTTTCCAAAAAGACAAATATGTTTTCTTCTATAAAATTGAGCTATAATAAGCGTATCCAACGTCCAAGCTTGTTTTATATCAATCCTTATAGAAATGACATTGACCGAAGAAATGTATCGCAGGGAAATCCTGAATTAGAACCAGAGATTGTGCATCAAGTAGAGTTAGGCTATAATACTTTTGTTAAAGGTTTGGTCCTTGCCACTTCTTTGTATTATAAAAACACACAAGACTTGATAGAGAATATTGTTTTGGTCAATAGCGAAGGAGTAGCAGAAGCTGCGTATCAAAACATTGGAATTAATAATTCTATCGGATTTAACACTTTCGTTTCTAAGACCTTTAAGAAGGTATGGACGGTTCGTGGAAACTTCAATATTTTCACTTATAATGCGGAAAGTCAATTAGCAAATTACGACTTATCCAATGATGGTGTTCAGTTTAATTTTTTCACAAGCACCTCCTATACGTTTAAAAAAGGCTGGAAGGCTGAAGCCTTTGGTTTTTATAGAGCTGCGGAACGAACACTTCAGGGAGATAGAACTTCTTTTTGGATGACTAGTGTCGGTTTTCAAAAAGAATTCTGGGATAAACGTGCAAGCCTTGGAATCCGAATAGTTGATCCATTTAACAAGTATAAAGCGTTTAGAACAGAATTGTCTGGAGATGATTTTTATCAAAAATCTGAATTTAGAATTCCGTTCCGTTCTTTTGGTTTAAATTTTAAATACACTTTTGGAAAATTGGATTTCAAAGCAAAGACGAGTAGATCAAAAATTAAAAATGATGATCAAAAATCTGGAGGAGATAATCAGCAAGGCGGTGGTGGACAAGGCGGCAATGGAAGAAATTAAACGATATTAAGGAAAGCTATTAATTCCCATCTTCCGGGATCAATTTTTTCGCACTCTTTTTCGCACCTTTTAGAAATTCCTGGAAGGTGTCAAACTCTCGTCGGTAAGAAAGACCAAGCCCTGAACGATCTCTTCGCCCTTGAATGGTTTGATCGGATACTCGATACAATCTCAGTTTAATTCTTCTGTTTTTTGTAATGATAAACTCTATGGCTAAATCACCCGAGAAATATTGCCCGCCCTGATCGATATAACTTCCAGCGACATCTAAACTTACTCGGTCATTGAAAAAATCAAACTTCGTCCCAAGTTCAATTTCAGAACCATATAATTGCACTTCCGGATTGGTGGCATCTGAGTCTGAATAAAAATTGTAATTCACTTTAAAATCGACCCCCGAAATAAAGCCTACATCTGTAAATACTTCTGAAAGAATTTCGGTAAGATAAATCGACAGCTTGTTCGTTAGAAGTTCTGAAACCGTATTATTGATTCCACCGATAATATTAGTCCCCGAGGCGCCGGTATTTTGATTGGGTAAAAATCCTTTTAAAACCAACAATCCGAACACCTGACGATTTAATTCGTTTTGATCTTGCCGAACCAATCGAAGTTTACTATCCGTAAAGTTTTTTATATTTCCGGCTAAGTCTGGAAAGCTTATATCAAAATTAATTTCCGGTTGCAGCATCGGACCTTTTAAATGCATGGTAAGATCTACTGCCGTTCTTGCCTTGGCATCGGTCTTATCTTCTTCGACATTTAGGTATTCTACAATAAAATTGTAAGGTGCAGTATTCAGATCAAGATATTCCGCTTCCAAATCTATAATAGCTCCGAAAGGATCTCCTTCCCATCTGATCGTTCCGCCTTTTTTAACAGTAAAAGGTTTATTCACTAAGTTGTTGAGTAGCGTAAACAAATACTGGCCTTCTTCAATTTCATAATCTCCATACATTTTAATATCTCCATTTCTAAAAACCTGAAGCTGGACATTACCCAAACCTTTTCCTTTGATGATATCCCCTGCTCGTTCATCAAAAATCAACCAGACCTCTGCTTCCGGAGTAACCTCTAAATTCATATCAATTTCTACCCCCCTAAAATCAACCTTTTTATCATCTTCCTCTGCCAAACCAATGGAATCCATTTCTATAAATTTAATGAAGCGTACTTCTGATGCATTATTTCCATAATCGACTGGAATATTAAGCTTAGAGCCTTTTCCAGTTGTAGCATTTACAGTAATATCTGTTTTTTGAAAAGAGCCAGAAAAATCGACTTCCCCTTTCCCAATTCCATAACCATAATATAAATCATTATCTTCTTTCTTTGTATCCAAAAAGATAAACTCATCTGATTGCATCCCTACATCTAATCGTAGCTTTTTTAAATTCGTATGTCTAATCCCTCCAGTAATTGTTGCGGTATTCCCTAAGGAGTCATAGATTACATTATCACTGGCATCGAATAGAAATTCATTGTTTACCTTTAAAGTCCCGCTTGGTGCAGTATACCTGGTTTGAAGATAATCGATTGTAACCCCCATATTGCTAATAAAAGCTTCTCCTCCTATTTTAGGCGCCCCTAGTTTTCCATACAATCTTAATCCATCAAAACTCATTGACCCGACTGTATTCGAAATACCATTTGGAATAAAATATTCAACAATAGACAGCGGGTATTCATTCATATTAAATAGAAAATCAAAGTCTTGTGTGTAAGGAATTTTTCGCTTTTTAGAAAACGGAGCTACAAAGCCTTCACCTTCCAGTCGTTTATCGCCATCCTCAATACTGATAAAGGCATCGACCTGATCATTTATGGATTCCATAGCAACATCAAGACGAAGCTCCCCAAAATAGTCTCCATTTATATTAAGTGAATCTGAAATAGCTGTTGCAAAAATATCTTCCATTTCATAAATGTTTCCTGCTTCTAATAAAACAAAAAACTTCCCTTGAAAATCCAGTTTGTCATAAATCCACCATTCATTAATCAGCGCGAGATCAAAGTTTTCAACGGACATAGTTATCCCAGTCCCTTCAACACTTTCAATTACAATTCTTTTTTCAAAGTTTTGCAAATCAAAATTTTGGGTTTCTACAAATCCTTTTCCAAACCGGATATAATTATCTTCTACAATATCCCACTGATCTTGCAGGATGACTAAATTAGAAGGAAGAAATTGAACTTGAAAAAACTCATCTACCAAAAAGAATTTTCCACGTAAATTTAAATCATCGAAAACGCTGGTAAAATTTGAAGAAGTAATGTCAAAGTTAAACGTATCTCTTTGCAAGAACCCTTCTAGTTTCAGTGGTTCAAAATCCTGATTATCATTTATGCTCGTATGGTAAATGTCGAGCAATATATTACTCTCATCTCTGAGTCCTTGATAAGTCAAAAAGACATCATCAAATTTCATATTGCCATATTTCAAAAAAGGAATTTCTACTTCCAATTTTACAGAATCAAGCACATTATCCATTCGCCCGTTTATGATAGCATATCGGAGTGTATCCAATTTTGGATCGAGAAGATGGGTGAAATTTTTAGAATTAGGAATTCTAATAAAAAAATCAAACTGACTTTCTGCTAGTTCTTTTTCTTTTGCTTTTATATTAAAACGTTCAGAAAACTCCGGAAAGTTACGAACCAGATATTGTGCAAATAAAGCAGGTACTTCCTGAACATCAAACTCCCCTCCCATTTCCAATTCTAGCACATCTGACTTCACTAGAAACGAATCCTGACCAAACTGATTATGGATTAGGGACGTATACAAGGTGTCAATATTAAATGTATCAACCTCATTGATGATTTTAAAATTATAAAAAGCTCCATCTCCTTCAATATCTGAAATTTTAAAGTTTTTAAAATCCAGACCAACATCGCCAATTAGTGTAAGTGGTTTTTTAGAAAGATTTAAAGCCTGAAGATCAAAACGATTAATACTTGCATCAAAATCAAAGGTTGGAACTTCTCCTTCGAAATCTATTTTTCCATTAAATACAAAATCCAGGTTTTGATCTTTTGAAAGCAAACTTCCATCAAAAAGATTTTTCTTTAACGCTCCATCTAATGTGAGATTATTATACGTATAATCTTTAAAGGTAAACTCTTGAATGGTTCCAATGAGTTTCGCATCAACGGTTTCCAGAGTTAGACCAACACCTTCTTTTACTTCAGAAGCAAAAGAGATAGACCCAAAATTATCATTGCCAGACCAACGTTTCAAATCAAAATCATACAAAGCCAGTTTTCCTTCATATTTTGCTAGCGCACGACCTTCCTTCAAATTCATCCCCATATCTACTTCTGCTCTACCTAAGTCAGAAACCAATACACCATCAGCACTAAAGTCATTAAAGAAACCAAAGAACTTCCCTGTAAAATCTAGGCGGCCAAGTTTGTCAAAATTGGCAGGGGCATTAAAACCAGGCACCACAAGACGCAAGGTCTGAATCGTGGTATTGAAGCGTTCTAATTTAAGGTCCATAAACTCCTCTCCTCTTACGGACAAATCACGGGTATTGAAATTACCTTTTATGATCGTATTTCCAGCAACTTGTAATGTCAGATTTTTACCCCGTAGTTTATTTACTCGTCCGAGGACCTGACCATCAATTTTTACAACTTCATTTTCATTCTGTTTGAAGAACTTATTGCGTTCTAAATTTGGTGCAAAAACAATAATATCTCGAATAGCAACTTCAGCATTATTAAACTTGCCTGTCATGTTTACCCGATCATTAAAATTCTTAAAGTCTGTAAATCCTCTGCTATACTTCATCACTAAGGTATCTCCGATGTTGCTATAAGGTGTAATTAACTTCATCCCATTCAACTCCATTCTTTCTTCCGTTACCATAGCATCATTTGCGGATAATTCATTTAAAACGAATCCACTCTTTTCTTTTAAAGCAATTTTATTTACCTGTCCTTTATAAACATCTTCTTTATAAATAAAACTATCTATATCAATATTGATCTGCTCTACATTGATATGATTGAAATCCAAGACATCAGCTGGACGGGTTCGAACCGGAGACCTCCTCAAATGGTCATAGTCGAAGGTGCCGTTATGCATTTCAAAATGATTCACTACAAGAATTATTGGCTCTACTATTTTCGAGGAATCTATTGGAACTTCCACGGTGGCTCCTGTTGAATCTTTATCCACAACTATCTCAACCTTTGGACTTGGTGGGCTTGGAAATTTTGCTTTTTCTTCTACTTTAACAATTGGATTTTTAAGGACCACACTATTAACATGAATAGAATCATTAGGCAGATCCAGTTTTTGCATCTGGATCACTCCTTCATCGACAAAGACAGAGAATAATTGACCTGAAACGTTATCATCCTTTTCAAAATGTACATTATTAAGATAAACGCCATTTACATCCAGCAAAAAAGGTTTTGAAGCACTTGAACTGCTTTTCTTCTTTTTCTTTTTGTCACTTTTAAAATAATCTATTAAAAATTGGAGTCGATTGTGCTGTTCGGCGGAGTCCCGAACAAGACTAAATTGGGCATTAGTTAGGTAGATATTGTCAACCACCAGCTCTTTGCTGAATAGTTCTATAAAACTAGTTTTAAAATCTGCTTTTATTTCCTGGCTATAAAGTAGTGTATCTCCCTTTTGATCCTCTATATAAACTTCTTCCAAAACTAATTTATCAAAAAACTCGATGTCTACTTTTTTAATAGAAACATCCGTTTGTAAGTCCTCTGAAAGTACCTCGGTATAATATTTAACTAATTTATTTTGAACCCATTTACTTTGGAGGGCCAACCAGCAAACAAGGAGCAATAAGATGACTATAAAAAACAGGCGTTTGAAAAAAATAAAAATTCTCTTCACAAAACGGCGTTTTTTAAGCTGGTCGAAAAAATGCTCCAAATTGTTAGCCTGCTCACTCATGCTAGTGTATTCCCTTTCTAATAGCTATTCAAGTTGTTCCAAAAGTAGAAAAATACTTCTAATAAATGATTTGAAAATCAATGTTTTAAAGCAATTAATATCCTACATTAATTAAACACCAAAATTATTGAATTTCCCCCACTAAAAGACGGTTTTAACGAATTATTAATAGGAATAGATAGGGAAAAATCGTTCAGCTGAAAAATAGTGTAGGTCGGCGAGTTAAAATAGAGGCTATTTCAAGTTTTAAACTAAAAATAAATGTATTGCGGAGAGTTAGGAAACATCCAGGGATTGTGTTACAGAATAAAATCAAGAGCTTGTTTTTCAGACCAGTAAAACCCATCTCTATCTTTACCCACAAAACCTACATGACCACCCTTTTCTGGTGCATGGAAGTAGAAGTTTTTTAGTGCTTTTGCTTCTTCAAATGGATAGCATTCTTTACTTAAAAAAGAATCATCTTTAGCATTAACCAAAAGAGCTGGTATTGGAATATCTTTTAAAAATTGTTTGCTACTGGATTTCGTCCAATAGTCAACAGCATTTTTAAATCCATGAACTGGTGCCGTAAATGCTCCATCAAAATCAGCAAATGTACGTGAACGATAAACGGTAGACAAATCAACTAAATCTTTGAAAACGTACTCTCTATTTTTGATCTTCTCCTTGAGGTCATTCATAAATCGCTTCATGTAAATCGCATTATACCATTTTCCAAGCGCTATACTAGAACTTTCCAAATGGATAGGCACTGAAAAAGCGACGGCTTTTTTGATGAGTGGATTCAAGTTTCCAGCTTGCTCTCCAAGATATTTTAAAGTAACATTGCCACCGAGACTAAATCCAATAATGGCTATGCTTTGATGCTTTTCTTGTCTGGTAATTTCTTTGATCACAGCGTCCAAATCATGCGTTGCTCCGCTATGATAAGATTGCGCAAGTCGGTTTGGTTCACCACTGCAACCTCTGAAATTTACAGCCAGACCATCCCAGCCATTTGCATTGAATAGCTTGACCATTCCTTTTACATAAGGCCGATCTGAACTTCCTTCCAATCCATGTAATACCACTACAATCTTTTCTGAACCAATAGAGGAATAATCTAAATCTATAAAATCGCCATCTTCTAATTCAAGTCGCTTTCTTTTATATTGGACATTCTCTACTTTTCTAAAAAGAGAAGGATAAATGGTTAACAAATGTCTATTTGACAAAAAGGTTGGTGGTTTATAAACGGAGGCATCAAGGATTGGCATGTAGGTGAGGAAGAGATTATGTGGTTATGTGGTTATGTGGTTATGTGGTTGAACTAATATTTACAAAGTCAAAGAACGAATTTTAAAATAGCCTTTTTTTAGCTGGAATCGTCTTCTGAAATTAGTGAGGATGACGCCAGCTTCTTTTTTCTGATCAAATAAAAAGTCAACAAAGATAATAAACTCCATATCTTCATTATTTAAACAACCTGTCCAAAGGCAATGCGCATTTATACCATCCTTTTTTAAACGAATAAGCTGTTTACGAGCTTCATTTACATCTTTATAGGTTCCTTCTTGT
>CAYXQH010000083.1:0-13970 GCA_964467425.1 uncultured Saprospiraceae bacterium | reverse complement strand
TCATGACCGTCTTTCCCCACTGCAACCACTCCAAATAAGTAATTATCGATGATGATATTTTTCAGGGTATATTCTGTTGCCGTACCAACGAATTTAGAATATTGCCACTGAGGAGCGGTTGTGTCTCGCCAATAAATTTTATAGCCTTTCAAATCTTTATCGTCAATTGGGTCCCATCGCAAAGTAGTAGAAGGTCTAACGACGCCACCTATTTTTACTATGGGTGGAGTAGGAGGCGCCCATGCTAAAGCCGCTAGGTTGATTGCATTTACCGCTGTTAGTTTCGCAGCATAATCAAAATTTACACCTTCAATAACATCGCCATATTTGATTCCATCTTCTGTACGAATATCTTGATGCTGTCGATTATAATTTTCATGACTTTCCATAATTCGAATACCAGCAAAACCCTCATCGTTGAATGGTCGATGGTGTCCACCTCTTCCAAAGCGATCTAAGCGATAGATAAGCGTAGGATTCATTTCTGGCATATAAGTCGAAGTCATTTTATGAACGTAACGTGCTAGTTGTCTAGATGGGCCATCTACTTCACCACCATAAAACCGATACCATATTCTTTTTTGTTCATCTTGATTTGCTGGCGTTGGTTCAGAAAATATTCTAAATGATCGATTATCAATTACTCCGTCGACACCTTCAATATTTCCAATCATATCATTATTCAGAATTCCAATGATATCCCATTCTTTTTCTTTAGCTACTTTAGCCATATGCTTCCCACCAAACAAACCTTGTTCTTCACCTGACAAGCCGGTATAAATAATACTGTTTTTGAATTTATATTTGCTAAGGACGCGAGCGGCTTCAATAGTCCCTGCCATACCTGATGCATTATCATTTGCTCCGGGAGAATCATCCTTTCCATTTAGTGGATCAGAGATTCGAGAGTCGATATCACCAGACATGATGATATAACGATTCGGATGATCATTTCCTTTTTGAATGGCTACAACATTTACGACCCAGGTGTCTTTGTCAAAACGTCTGTTTCCTTCGGCGGGGACTAAAGACCGCTGATAGAAAACCTCCAGACATCCGCCACAATCTTTTGAGATTTTATCAAATTCTGCTTTAATCCATCGACGGGCAGCACCAATTCCTCTGGTTTCTGAAAGTGTGTCAGAAAGGGTATGTCGGGTGCCGAAATCGACAAGCTTTCGAATGTCTTTTTCTATGCGATCAGCTGATACTTCGTCTATGATATCATAGATTCTGCTATCGGTCTGCGCATTTAAATGGAATCCGGTTGTCAGGAAAATTAAGCTACTGAATAGAAAAGTAAACGTAAGTTGTTGCATGAATAATTTTTTTCTAAAATAGGACTTTTTTTGAATCTTATACTGGAAATCCGGCGATTAATATTTTGATTGGAAATGAATATCCGTTTAAAGACGTTTCCTTCTGGCAGGTAGCAGAGCATTAAAATATGAACGTTTAAAGAAATAAATGCAAGTAAGGATTATCAATAGAGAAATAAATTGAAATTTCCACCTCCAGTTATTTGATGTAGCTTTCTCAGATGCTTTTTCAATCGAATTACTCCAGGCTATGAATGCATCTGCCATAGCAAGTTGACCAAACAAATATTTCTTTTTCGACTTCCAGGTGATAGATACTCCAAAAGCTTCTACACTGTTTCTGATTACCTTCGATTCATTATAGCTTTCAAATCTGTATAAGGTTCTTTGTCCAACAATAGAGGCGGATCCTCCAATTCCCCAAATGACCGGACCTGAATCTATATCTCCGCTTCCTTTTGTGCCTTTTGGATATTCTCGAATGCCATACAGTCCAAGTCGCTTGTCTAAAAAAAGAGTCTTGTATATTTTAAACTGTTCTTTGGCAAAGGATTCATTAATCTCTAGTAGAAAATTTAAGGTTAAACTTTGAGAGCTTCCTCTTGCTCCTTCAAGAATAGTTTTTCCTCTTGTATCTACCATGTGTGGGATCAAAGAAGTCTCCGGATCAAGGTGCTTTTTTACCTGAGTCATCCAGTCACGAATGACATTGGAGTATTTGGGTTGGAAAATCTTATCGTGCATCGCAAGCGAAGCAAGGGCAACAAAATTATCCGCTGGCCAGGAATTGTCTCGATAAGATTCTAAATATGGAAACTCAGTCTTGCTTATAGCTGTGGCAATTTGATTGCATTTTTCTTTAAAAAGGATTACCTGGGTTTTAACTCTTTTGTCAGGAGACTGAATAGCTAATTTAGATCCAAGCGTATAGTTGTTCCAGCCTTGATAAAATACCCCGTACTCTAGAGGTAGATTTTTCGAAAATATAGATTTACCTTTTGGAGAATCAATTTGTTTCCAAGCCCAATCTATTTCTTGAATACCTTCATGATAAATGGCTGAACTTTCAGGGGTTTGAGCAATAAGATCTTTCCAGCTTAATGCATAGAGTGCATTCAGAAAAACAAAGCCTTCCGGAAATAAACTTTGCATGTCTTTTGCGGCACCCTTGTGGATTTCTTTTTTTAAAAATTGTACTTGATGATATACGTCCTTGTTGATGGTGATATCATTTTCTTTCTTGAAATGAGGGGAGTAATACAGAGATGCATTTAGATGAATAATCCCAATGATTATAAAAGATAGCAATAGATTGAAAATTATTTTGGTAATTTTTTTCATTAATCGTTTTGTTCAAAATAATTCTTACACAAATTTCATTTGGAGTCGATCTTTTAAAATGGAAGTAAAAGCCACATAGTCGTCAGGGTTTTTAAAAGCAATAACCTTTATTATACTATCTCCGCGATGAAAAGAGACCAAATAATTTGCGCTCATTATAAAGCTGTCAAAATTATAGGAAGAATATTGTTCAATTTCCTGAAAGGTGTATTTCTTGCCTTCAAAATCGAGTATCTGAGATTTTTTGTAAAACAGCTTTTTATGTTCTATTAAAAAGATTTCATTCTTAAAATCAATAGTCACTGTGTTATTCCATTTTGTTGGTATTTTTTGAAAGATCAAAAGAATGACTACAATTCCTGTTGGAAAGCCAGCGATGAGCATAAAATAATCATAGTCAATCAAAGTCCCGAGATATAAATACAGGAAAGAAAGACCGATAATAACACCGCCTAGTCCAGCAAGTAATCGGGTGACAAATCGCCACCAAAGTCCACTCGTCTGAGATTCGTATTGTATATATTCTATCGTTTTCATTGGTTCAGAAAATGATCGATGACCTCATTCCATTTTTGTGCATCATCATTTAAATAAATTTCATGAGCAGATTTTTCCAGGATAACAAATTCTTTTTTTCCAGCTAAGTTTTGATAAATTTCTTCTACCTCGCTTTTATTGACTCGTTCATCTTTTGCACCATATAGTAGGAGCGTAGGAACGCTAATTTCCTTGGCATATTCTGTTGGTTTATGTTGGAAAGCATTAAATCCATTTTGTATTCCACCATAAAATAAAATCATATGGGCGAAAGGAAAAGAAGGAAGATTCATTGCTTCAAATCTAATTTTTGTAGTGGCAATCATACTTCCGAAAGGACATTCCAAAATTATTTTATCTGGTTTTAAATTGAATTGCTCGATGGCTTTCATGATTGAAACCGCACCCATGGATGGACCAAATAGAATAATCTCATCTTTTGGGTATTTATTTTTTACAATATTAAAAACCTCCTTTACATCCCGACCTTCTTTAAATCCTATTGTTGTGGTATTTCCAGAAGAACCTCCACTACCCATAAAATCAACAAGCACTGTGCTATAACCTTTCTTGTTGAAAGCAGTTGAATAGGGCAGAAGGTCATCTTTCGAACTGGAATAGCCGTGAAATAGAATGACAATCCCTTTCCTATTTGGAACGTCGATGTTCCATGCTTCTAAGGTTTCGTGGCTTTGGATAAAGAAGGTTTCGTAAGCAACAGAGGGCGTGTATTGATTACTTGGTTTGGGAACACTTATTCCAGAAAAAAGAATTTTTAATTTTTGAAAGAACTTTAAATCTTCAGGCTTCTTGGTTTTTTCAAGACTAGAATCGGCGAAGTGTGTAAATTGGTAGGCATGATTATAGATGACTACATTGCCAAGTAAGAAAAAGAGGAGTAGAACCCATCCGATTTTTTTCCAGGTTCTCTTTTTCATAGCTTTGATGTCGATTCAAATTTGTTTAAAAGCTGTCGGGTTTCTTCAAAATCTATGTAAACTTTTTTACTAGAATGAAACTGTTCTGGAAACACGTCTGTGTTTTTAACGTTCACAGCGGTGCCGTATAGGTTTATGATATTTGAATTCCCAAAATTATTTTGATTTTGAAAGGAGTAAGCAATGTTAAGACCAATAATAGCATTGCCACCTAATTTACTCGTGTCAAATTTTAACTTGTATAAGATTTTGTTTTCTATACCTGATAAGTCTGTTATTGTCGACTCAATAGATACTGATCTAGAAACGAGGTTGATAATTTCATATTCCCAAGTTGCTGGATGTGGAATAGAGAGTGCAGGAAAAGAACTGACATGGTCCTTGAAAGAAGCGATAACTTCTTTTTTCATTTTCGCAAAATTCCGTTTTGCAGTATAAAAAATACTTTCACCACAACTCAGGCAATAATTTATAGACTTTTGATCCGTAAAATTATTTATAAATTTTGTTCGGTCTTCATCTAGTAATGGGTTCTTTTTGAAGATGTTGTCTTTTATTTGACTTTGGCAATTCGGACAAGTGTTCATAATGCTTTTTTATAAATCTAAAAGTAGCTTGTTTCTTTGTTGTATTAATTCCTCGACTCTTTTACTGTAGTATTGATTTTTAAATTTAATTTCTTTTAAAATCGTTTCGCTATTTTCTAAGATGGCTTCTAAGTACGAAATGGATTTAATTATTTTGCTATGAACTATCCAGTCCGAAATCAAGGCGCTATAATAAACGTCGTTAAATGTTTTAAAAGGCTCTAGGTTTTCTTTATTAATTGCATCTGGTAGATTAATGTGGTCAAGGTCATCGTTAAGCTTCTGCAAAATCTGTTTGACTTTAAATGATAAAGCTTGTGCTTTATCCATGTTGTCATTTTTTGCTTGTTTAAGTTTTGCCTGGTTAGCGATTTCGGATCCCCAATTTCCATTATGTTTTGAATCATTCAAATGGGAAATCATTTTAGCTACTAATCTTTTTGCTTCTTTTGCAGAAATATATGCGGAGTTGAATTTTTTCCTTAAATCCAGACTTACATTTAAACTGTTTTCAATGGAAAAAATTACTTCTCCTTTTGCCGGATGTTTTTGAATGATTTCTGATTTATGCTTTTCAATAAGTTGATCCAATTGAGCATGGATAGCTTTCTCGTTTTTAATCTTTTCTTGAATTACCGTTTGTTCATACTTTAAAAGATTAATCATGTTCGTACATTCTTGATATTTCAAAATGGCCTGGAGGTATTCTTCTTTTTCCCTTTCATATTGTTCTTTTTTATTTCCCAGTGTTTTATTGAAAATAGATCGCAAAGATAATTTCTCAAAAGCTAAAACATCTTTGTATTCGTTTTCAACAACTTGATCTAATATGCTTAGTTCTACTTTTGCATGATCTATGCGTTGTATTATCTTAGCCAAATGGTCTTTTGCTGAAACTATGGATCTGTAGCTTTCAAGAAGTATTTCTAACTGGGATTCGGATTCCATTAAGTATTGAATAGTGTTATCGAATAAATCGTTTGCGCTTAAATTTGCTCTGTTTATAATTTCCCGGCTCACCAGTAGTAGTGTATAGGTCGTATTCTCTCTTAAAAAGCCATGCACCAACTAATAAGGCTCCAAAGGAAATTGTAAACTTCCTGGTTTCAAGAAAATCCGCATAAAATGATAATGCAGCTCCTAAAACGCAAACAAAAGCTATGGCTAGCATTCTATTAATGTGCTTAGATTTTTCCTGTTGTAGGAGTTGATATTCTGCAATGTGATGATCTGCTGCATAGAGTGCATCGTCGATAGATTTGGAGTCATTGGTTTTTCTCTTTAATTCTTTTTTTATTTCCTCATATTCTTTTCCTTCATAGGCCAAATCTATAGCAAATTCAATTAGTTTTTCTTGTCGCATGTTTTAAAAGTTTAGAGGGTTTCGACCGAAATTTTTATTGTATTTGTAGCTCCCAAAATACATATAAATTTACGAAGTTTACATTTAGATAAAAACAGGCTGAACGTTTTATTTGAAAAACTTAAAGCTCAATGGATATTTATAGAATTCTCCTTTTGCAGCTTTACCCGCAGCTCTTGCTATCACATAAATCTGGATGACGAAATATACGATAAAAGGCAAAATATAAGTAAACAGGATTGTTTCGATATTTATTAAAAGATATCCGAAGAGGAAGATATAAACGGCTATTCCAATTAAAAAAATAAGTGCATAAGTAATTTGAAAATTGAGCGCAGCTTTGGCATTTTTTTCAATGAATTTGCTTTCGCCTTTTTTTATTTGCCAAATAAGAAATGGACCTAAGAGGCTTCCAAATGGGAAAAAGTAACCTAAGATTGCAGAAAGGTGAGCGCCCATTCCCCATTGTTTTTCATTGTCAGAAAGTGTTTCTTCCAATGGCATGTTTTGGGTTAAGCTGTTCTCTTTTGAAAAAATATCGTCTTCATTTTTATAAAGGGGTTTTTTATCAGCTTCAAAAAATAGATTTTTCAATTTCATTTGATTGTTGTTGATTTTAAATGTAAGCTCAATGCATGCCTTATTTGCATTGATTAATCCAATCATAATTTAAGACATTATAAGCTTATAACAACGTGTATTGATCGTCTTTTTTCAAATATTGGTCGAAAGATGCCGCTAAAACCTTAGAAATACCTTGGTGTAGATATAACTCTAGTATTGTATTTGATTTTATTCTTTTTGCTTTTTGGATATTTGATATTGAATTTTAGATAGAGTTTTCGAGTTTCATTTGGCTTTAATTTTAATTTCCAGGTGACATCACCATTGAGTGGTTTTAGTTTTCCATTACTGAGACTCACAGTTTTAATCTCTACGTCTTTACTGGTGGAAATAGGGATTTGATCTTTGACTATTATTTCCTGTGATTCGTTTTTATTGTTTTTAATAATGATTTCATAAGTAAGGACTTCCTTGATGTTAAAACCGATCAGGCTTTTTCTACTTCGGCTACTTAATTTTTTTCTAGAAATAGTAAAAGCATTTTCTTTGCCAAGTGAAATATCCAAAGTATCCGTGAGTTGCTGCGTTTGCAGATTGGAATAACCTTGATACGAATTATTAAAATATAAATTAGCTCTTCCATCTATCAAACCTAAGTTTTCCCAATTTTTAATTCTGGCAATTAAATAAGCTCCGTTTTTAACTTTAGGAATGGAAAGGTTATAAAACTCTACTTCTTTTTGATAAGAAATGACATCGATCAAATGCGGCGATGCATCTGACGGGATTTTATGTAAGTCTTGTAATTCAAACCTGGTGCTGAGGTCATCAATTGCCAATTCATCATATGCAAGTTTATTTGCCTTATTAGGATTTATATCATGGATCGGGTAAGATCTAGCGTTGGTGCTCTTTCGTTTTTTAGAGCGATTATTTCCATATTCTTCAATGTCCCAGGTTTCTAATTCAGGCTTATCAATATCATTGGAAGAATCAAGAATAGCTAAAGTGATAGGTTTGTTATTCCAATCTTCTCCTGTGTCATTATACAATTGTGCCTGATAATCAATGGTAATATTATCTGTTCCTTCATTGGCACGAAAGGCATAAAGCGGTTTCCATAAAGCTTTAGAGACTAGATATCGGATTTCAACATCCGTGGTGGTGGCTTGGTCACAAAGGAAGGTTACTCTTAAACCAGCACTAGCTTTTCCTTCTTTTAATCTTATTTTTTTCTGTTTCCCTGAAATTATACTGACCTTCTTTTCTGCCTCTTTCAATTTTTCTTTTTCTATAAAAATCTGATCTTGGATAGTTTTTATTTTTTTATTAAAAAAGGTTTCTGCTTCATTTAGTTGTGAAAAATTTAAACCACTATTGCCACTCACTTTCATATTGGATTCTAAAAAAAGCATTTGCTTATTTAAGGTTTCGAGATTAACAAGAATACGTTCTCGTTTATCGATCGCTTGGTCAAGCGTATCGGAAATGCTTTTATAAGCTGGTGTGCTTAGATAATACGTAGGGTTTTTTTCGATAACGACGGCATAAACTTTTACATTTTTTGACGTAGAAATTTTTATTCCTTTATCAAGGATACGAGCAGAAAGATTGGTAAAGATAACATCCGATTTACCTTCAGGAATTTGAATACTTGTGGTTCTGCTGATTTCTGCATTGTTTAAAAAAACGGTAACGGCATTGATTTCGCTTTTCGTATTCTGTGATGGGAATTCCTGGGCTGAAAGGGTAGTGTAAAGAAAGAAAAAAAGTATAACGAAAATTATGGACGAGTTTGGTTTAGTAATTAGCATGGTTGAAGGTTTGTTTAAAGAACGCAGGATTAAAGCTTTAATTTTGTTGAGTGGTTTTATGTTTGGAAATCCAGTTTAAAACAGAAGGATAAATTTCCTTGCTGGCATTCCTGGAATGTAAAACTCTACTATGATTATAATTTTCTGAAAATCCATTTTCGGTAGAACAGAATAACGTTTCATTTGAAGGATTCTGAAAGGCGGAAAGGAATTCTTTGCAGCCATTTGGTGGTGCAATAATATGATCTCCAGCACCAAAAATGGAGAGTACAGGAACCTTAATTGCTTTCATTTCTTTTTGATAATCTCTTTTGTCGTCACCGATGAATTTACCGGATAAATTCCAATTGAACCACTGTTTCATCAGAAAATAATCTTCGTTTTCTTCCCTGCCTGCTTTACGCGCCGGAGTATAGCCCAGGATTTTACTTATTTGTTTACCCGTCCATATCTTGAGATAATTTCCAAACGATTCAGCTGCTCCGAAACTTTGGCAGGCAAAGAAGGTAATACTGTTTATTTTTGATTGGAAGATTGGATTATTGATCAGAGAAATGGTTAGACAAATTCCACCTCCACTATGCGTAATGCAATCCAAGGTTTTTATTTTTTCTTGTTCAAAAAGATGCTTGAAAATATATTGAAAGTCTTCTTTTGCTATGGTTTCAAAGTTAAATTTCGTGTTTTTAGATTTTGAGCTTGCTCCATGATTGCGCCATTCGAAAACCCAGCAGGTGAATCCATTATTAGCTAAATATTCACTGATCCCTTTTAGTACTTTCCGATTTGAAAAAGTACCATGTGTCAATAAAATGTTTTTATCAATTTGACTTGAATTGGTAGTGGTTTTCCAAAGTGCAAGATGGTTATTTCTGTCAATTTTTATAGGGATTAGCTCTTCCTTCATTTTAGTGTTGTTGAAATTTTCTTGACTCCCGGATAGAATCTGCTAAGGAATTGATTTGATATTGAATGGAGTCAAGTGTTTCCTGATTGATGTTTGGTGTTTGAGAATTAGACCGAATCTCTTTTTGGTTTTGAAAAAGATATATCGTTCCTAATAATCCAAAAATAAATAAGGCGATGAGGGTTATCCCTTGTAGTTTTTTAGATCCACCCACATAATCGACTATCTCATGGTATTGATCTATTTCCGATTGAGTGTTTTTTTTCTTTGTGGGATTTCTGCTTTCTTCTACGATTTCGTATCCCTTATACAACAAATAATAACGATCTTCTTTTTCCACATATTCGATCAAGTCTAATTTAATCAATTCGATTATAGATTCCAGTAAATTGGTATCATTGGAAACTTGGTAGCTAGAAAGACTTTGCTCTTTTGCATCATAAATTTGAATCAGCGTTTTTAAATGTCGATCAGATAGATCCATATGATTTTTTACTCTAAGCCCGATTAATTTTTCTTAACTGTTTCAAGTCCTTTTTCCCAGGCTTTTATAGTGTCCTGAATAGGTCGTCGAAGTAAACTTTCATTAACCGTTAGTTTAATCACTCCTTTTTCATCGGCTCTGCCGATCCATATTTTATTTTCTATTCGAAGAAAATCAGCTAGTTTTTTAAGATCAATTTTCTCATCTAATGTCAGCTGATAAATGTTGGATCCATTTTTTGTAGGGCGGATATTGATAGTGTCTAATTTATTTAATCCTTCCAGCAATTTTTCTGCGGCTACTACGACTTTTTTCCAGCGGTCTTCAATACCTTCCATAAAATGCAAAGCCATAGAAGTATTCGCCCAGTTTTGATAGATCGTTCCACCATAAATTTTTATTTGATGAGCGACCTGATCAATGATTGTTGCATCTCCACATAAAATAGCTCCTCCATTGGTGTTTAAATATTTATAAAGAGAAATATAAATCGTGTCAACATGCGAGGCGTACTCCGCAATAGAAATGTTGGTGTAGGCACTTGCGATATGAATCCTTGCACCATCCATATGGAGTTTAAAATTATTTGCTTTACAATACTCGGAAATCTGTTTGATGATTTCAATCGGCATCGTTACACCATCGGCTCGCCTAATCGGGTGTTCAATACAGATCGTTCCTAAGCCACTTCTAAAGACCTCGTTATTATTCACATATTTTATGGTCTCAGCTATGTCCTCTGCGTTAAAATAAGGAAATTTCGTCCAAACCGGGATTAATCTTTTGTTGTGTACCGCTTGCGCTGCATCTGCCTCATCACGAAAGATGTGTGAGTTTTCCGGAACGATCACTTTTGTATTATTACCATTAAGTAGTTTTATTGCCAGTTGATTAGCCATGGTTCCGGAAGGAAGGTAAATCGCTTTTTCCTTTCCGGTGATTTCTGCAAATTTGTTTTCTAAAGCCTGAGTTGCTCCACCGTTGCCATAGAAGCCTGCTTGTATGGATTTATCCTGATTTATTTCTTGAAGTTGTTGAATGTATTCTTTGGGAGAAAGCCATAGGCCATCAAAAATGAAGTTAACCGATGTTTGGTTTTCGTCTTTTCTCATTTCCGTATTACTCGATGAAATTTGAGTGCTCATAGGAGGGAGTAAGAATGGAAGGCTTGAAAGGCCGCATTTTTTTATAAAATCTCTGCGAGACTTTTCATCGTTTTTTAGATTCACTGCTTTCATGCTAAATTAAATTATTAAACAAAAGGCTGTGTCAATGTAGCCCAATAATTTAATAGTTTTAAACTATTTTAGTTAAATAATTTAAATGAAAGTAAATCCATTTCTATTGTATTTGTGAAATGAAGTTTATCCTAACAAGTTTCGATTTTCAATGGCCCATTTCAATAGCCCATTCTGTTTGCCGGAAAGGTTTAGTTTTTTACTGATGTTTGAGCGATGATTGGATACGGTCTTGGGGCTAATAAAAAGCATATCGGCAATTTCAGATGACGTTTTTTGCCGGGCTATTAGTTTTAAAATATTGACTTCATGAGCAGAAAGAATATTTAATAAATCTGTTTGCGATTCCTTTTTAGTAAAGATATGCTGAGTCATACTTGAATTAACATAAGGTTTGCCCTGGTGAACAAACTGAATGCATTCTAAAATTTCTTTTTCGCTACTTTCTTTTAGTAAATAACCTTTGATGCCGATATCTAAAGCTCGATTAAGAAATGCCTGATCTTTGAAAAGAGTCAGCAGGATAAACTTAGTAGGAAGCTTTGTTTGCATTAATTCTTTCGCGACATCAAGGCCATTCATAAAGGGCATTTCGATATCTAATATGGCAATGTCTGGTTTTATTGCTTTGATTTTTTCTAGTGCTTCTCTGCCATTTTCTGCACTTCCCATCCATTCCAAACCTTCTGTCTGATTGATAAGATCACTGAGCCCTTTCCGAAGAATAGGATGATCATCTGCATTAAAAATTCGAATAGCCATTTTATTTAGATTTTGGAATATTTATTTTAATATGTGTTCCTTTTCCTTCCCCTTTTTCAAATTTTAATTGTCCACCAATTGCTTCAATTCGCTCATTCATGGTTCTAAGACCTAGGCTTTTCGACGCAACAACTGCCATCTCCAAATCGAACCCTTTACCATTGTCTTGAATAGAAATATCTATTTGATCTGGGGTATTTGTAATCATTACTTTTGCTGCAGTAGCTTGGGCATGCTTGACAACATTACTAAGTGCTTCCTGAATAGTTCGATACAAATGTATCTCTGATTTTGCGGGGATGAGTTGGTCAATGTTTTCAATTTCTTTAGAAATAAAAATTTCAGTGGAATGTTCTATTTTAAGCAAGGTATCTTCTATGGTCGCTGTTAATCCAAATTTGTCCAGCTGGAGCGGATGTAAATCTCTTGAAATAGCACGTACCTCTTCTAATGTATCTGAAATCATTGTTTGATTTTGAATTGTAACTTCGGTATTGGAAGCCATGTCTTTTTTTATCAATAATAAGGATTGTCCAATACTGTCATGTAAATCTCTGGCGATTCTTTTTCGCTCTTCTTCCTGGGCAAAAATTAAGGCTTCTGCAAAAGCTTTTTTATCGTTTCTTTCTTTGCGCAAAGAATTAAACTGATAGCCAAAAAATCCAAGGAGTCCAAATAAAAGACCACCACCCAGAACTAAATTCCTTTGTCTAGCTATTTTAGTGTTATTAGTTTCCAACTCGAGTATGTCGTTTGTTTGTTGTAGTATTTGTTTTTCTTTATTCGCCGTTTGATATTTCGTTTCAGCTTCTGTGACTGCCTTACTCATTTCGGATTTATTATATGCTTTTTCAAAAGCATTTTTCTGCTCAAGCAATGCGAGTGCTTTCTTGGATTGATTCCTGCTAACATAAAGTTGTATCAAAAGATCAGACAGACTGATTGTTTCTAGTTGAAGTTTATTTTCTCTTGCCAAATCAAGGGCACTTTCCGCAATGGGAATTGCTTTTTCGTTTAATCCCAATCCAAAGAGTGCTTTGGCAAGGTTAAACTTATTTAAAGCAATAGATTTGGGTGCCTTCATTCCTTCTGCAATCGGTAAAGCTTTCAATGAAATTAATCTTGCACCTTCATAATCTCCTATTTCGTTTTTTAATTTTGCGATGGTTTCAAGACTGCGTGCTTCATATGATTTATCTTTTAGTTCTTGAGAAGCGATCAAGGCTAAATTAGCTTCATCCAGTCCTTTTTTATAATAGAAATTCATACTGTCATGATGCAAAACTGCATTAATTGAGAGGGGCTCAGCCTTTGTTTTATAGTTCTGACCTAATTCAAAAAAAATGAGTGCTTGCCTTACTCTAAGATTTGATTCTTGGTATTTTAAATTGGTAGAATCTGCAATGATGATAGCTTCACTTAAATACTGCTGCGCTTTGTTGTAGTTACCCAAGTTGAAATATACATCAGAGAGACCTTCCAAAGGTCCTAACAAAGCACGGATATCTACTGTTGACTCTTTATAGATTTTAATAGCCGTTAAATAATGATCTACGGATTTTTTAAAACGCCCATCATCTAGGTAATGGTTGCCAAGAAAACGGTTTACACTAGCTATTCCTAGTTGGTGATCTACTGATTCAAAAGCTTTCATTGCCTTTTGCATAATTTGGACACTTTCTTCTCTTTGGCCAGAAACAGACAGCGCGACTCCTTTTGAACTTAAGGCCCGAGCATATTGTTTTTGATAATCTTTTTCAGTGTTATTTTTACTAAGATCAATGGCATGATTAATCAGCATTAAAGCCGTATCAATATCGTTTTGTGTGTAATTACGCCCAAGTTGAATAAGGGTATCCAATTGTTTTACAATGATTGGTGTTTTGTAAGACATGACCAATTTTACATTTGCTGCATTTCTTTCAATGGTAATAAAACCCTTGGGAGCTTTCCCTTGTCCGAACAAGACAAAAGGGCAAAAAAGAAGGAGGAAGTAAATCGTTTTCATTTTCTTTGGTGTGACAAAGCAAGATGCTTTTTTTGTTCAAAACTATTAAATTTTATGCATTGTCTACTGTTAAATTAAGAAAAAAAATCATATTAAAAAAGAGAAATA
>CAYXQH010000082.1:0-14084 GCA_964467425.1 uncultured Saprospiraceae bacterium | reverse complement strand
GACAGCATGATATTTTAAATACATGAGAAATACTCCAACAATCAAACTCGTCAAAAGAAAATAACCAATGAAAACACCCCAATGTGATTTTTTAGAGGTTACCTCTTCTTCGTATTTTCCTTTATAAGAAATCAACTTTTGATATATTTCATCTGTAACGATGCCATCTTTTTTTATAATTAGTTCATCTTGTTTGACCAAGCCATAACTTGGGGAAATAGATTGAATCCGATCATCCAAAAACTTGTCGGAAAGTTCAGACGAATAAAAGATGTTTTGAGAAAATTTTCCTTGTAGTGGGATGATGAGAAACTCCGCTTCCCGCATGCCTGTTTTGAATAAAGAATCCGGAATCAAGTCATCAATTTTTCCTAGATCCATAAAACTTTGCAAGGTTCTTTGCTGTGTCGTATTTCCCGTTCTAACATTAAGAACAAAATTATCTCCCTGTTTGACATGCTGTTCATCTAAAGAAATAAAGCCCAGGTCATAAATTCTATCAATAAAACCTAAGCCATAATTCAAGTATTTATCCGGATTTCGGGGGACATCGGTGTACGTACCGTCGGTATTTAGATTAAGCTGTTGAGCAAAAGCATCCCGAAACTGCTTTTTCGTATTATTAATAACTTCGGAGTTCACTTCATAGTATGGGCTAAAATCTCCTTTGATTTGATCAATTTCGACATTAAGATCATCGGCTGGTTTTGCGATTGCAAAATCAAAAGGCGCTGTTAAATCATCATAACGCCAGGTTTGCCCTTTTTCAAAGTTGTACTTAAACTTGGTATTATTCGGAAAAAGATAGCTGATAAAGACTACCACCAGTAATACAAGGGCGTATTTAACGATCTGAGGTAGGTTCTGTAAAGTAGTTTGAAATCGATTCGCCATAATGCTGGTAAGATAAGCTAGATTCGAGATTTGACCAAATTAGAAACTAGCTATATATCTATCTTTATAGAAAAGCCTTATTTTTTCGGACGAGCTATATGGCAGGGAGGGATGAATAGGTTTAAGACGGTATTCGCCTTTAGTAATTCGTTTTCTTCGAAAACCTAAAGGCGAATCCCGTTTTTCTTAACTTTATGAGCTTTATAATTTCACTTTAACAAGCTTACTTACTTTTCTAGTTTTTTCTGTTTGCAAGACCACATAATATAGACCTGGGGCGAGCCCTTCTGTATTAATAATATGAGTTTGTTTGCCTGCTGATAAAAGCTGTTTTGAGAGGATTGATTGGACAAGCTTTCCCGTACTGGCTTCAATAAGGTTTAAAGAACTTATACTTTCTTCGGCTAAAGTGAATTCAACTTTTGCATTGGTGTTTGCAATTGGGTTTGGAATAAGTTTTAATTCTGAATTTTGGGTATCGGTAAGTGATTGATTCTGGTCTTCTTCATTGGAAGATCGTTGGAACTCAATACCGCCTGGTATTTCATTGAAATCAAGATCTCTATCAATGATGATAATATAGTAACCGCTTTGCCCATTTTCACAGCGGGCGTTGAGCGTGTATAAAATGAGTCGTGTGGATCCATCAACGGTATAGCTCGCTCCAGGAAAACCATCTGTCTTGTCATCTTCTAATAATTCTCCGGTTGATAAGCGCATTAAGCCATGAAAATAATCGACATCTTCTAATTCATTCGTCCATCTAAGATCGACAATAGATTGGGTTCCTGTTTTTTCAATCGCTGTTTTGTAAATATATCCGGGTGAACAATCTTGCTTAAAGTCATCAAATAAAAATAAAGCGTTTAACCTGTTAGCAACATTTTCGATGGCATCATTTGCAGGAGGGAGTCCATAAAACAAAGTATCGATGTAATCGCGAATAGTTGGCCATTCCGTATTGAAATTTGCCGAATTTATATTAGCGCAATATAGCCCTCTATTTGTTTCAATGCATTGAGCGTTTGCAGATATAACAAAAGATAAGCTCAGAATAATGGACAAAAAAAGTTGGTTTTTCATGAATTAGAGGTTTTATGACATAATAATTGACAAGTTATTAGTTTGTTTTTTCAAAAAGTATTACATTTTTAGACCTCTTTTCCAAAGCTTCATTTCTAATTAACTCTTTCTTGATGTACGAGAGCAAACTTATGGCTACGTTGAAGATTTTTTCGAAAGAAGAAATTGATGCTTTGAATAATTTTTTCTTATCACCGTATTATTTTAGTGGGAAGGAAAAAGAAGAAGTCTATCCTTTGTTTGAATACATCTATTCAAGATTCGGAAATTGGACCACTTCCAGTTTAGATAGAGCTAAAGTATATGAAGTGATTTTTAAAGATCAAGCCCTTGTAAAAGGAAAGTTGGACAAACTCATGTCCAAATTATTAAAGCATATCTATTCGTTTATCCGTATCCATTTTAAAAAACACAAAAACGAACAACTTGAAAATAGTTTAGTATTAGTTGATTTTTTTCGAAAAGGAAAAGCTAGAAAATTCGAGGAGTTTTTTTTAGATAAAGCGAGAAAAGAATATGATAAGATAGACTTGTTAAGGAAAGAAGATTACTATGTTGGTTTTTTAATTGGAGCAGAAGAATTTCAAAAACACTATATATATACGCAGAGTATATCGCATTTTGATATTAGTAAATCACTCGAATCACTGGATGTTTATTATATCATTCAAAAATTAGAATATACTTGTTTTTTATTGGCTTTAGATCAATTTAGAAGACCTGTTGAAGTTTCGCAGCTGATTAGTTTTCTGGATGCCTTAAAGCCAGCGTTTCGAAAAAAAGGATTATTGGAAATTCCATTGGTTGCTACTTATTATCAGGTATATGAATTATTGAAAAATATCGGAGACGGAGAAGAACCGTTTAAAAAATTAAAAACGATAATAAGAGAAAATGAAAAGCTAATCCCATTTGAGACGCTTAAAATATTAGTGGGATTAGTGAGAGGGGTTATAATTATTCGTTCAAATAATGGAGATCAGCACTTGATGGAAGAGTTGTTTTTAATGCATAAAGAACATTTAGAAAGAGGGTATTTGAATTTTGAAGAAGGAATTTTAGCTAGCACGTTTAAAAATATGGTGACGATGGGTTTGCGATCCAAAGATTTTGAATGGGTAGAACAGTTTTTAGAAAAGTACAAAAGTAAAATCATAGGTGCCCGCAATACAGAAGAAATTTATCATTATAATTTAGCATTCTACTTCTTTGCTTTAAAAGAATATGAGAAAGCTTATGATTTGCTGAACGATCAATATGAAGATTTGTATTATAAATTAGCTGCAAAGCGATTAGAGTTGAAAATATATTTTGAGACCTCGTCTTCATTGCTTGATTCAAAAATGGATGCCTTTAAGATTTATGTGTTTCGCCTTTCTAAAGTATTGATTCTTGATCAAAAACGTTCAAGCAATAATAATTTTATTAATTTTTTAAGACAACTCAGAAACCCTAAAACGATTCATGATTCAGGTCGTATTGAAAAGCTTATCCAAAAAATTAATAAGACTAAATTACTCACAGAACGAAATTGGCTGCTCGAAAAACTACATGAATTAAAAAAATAGATTACCGCATTTATACACTCCGGAGAAAAACCGCTCCTTTTTGTTATACAATTTTACTATTCCCATCTTGTTAAACAATCCAGCGTACTATTTTTTGCTTGTTTTAGAAATATATTAAATAAGCTTCGCCTTTTTTGGTAGGTAAACCTTGTTGAATTTGTTATTGAATTCACTTTAATTCCTCCTCACCTTTACCAACGTAATTACACAACTTAAGTTGAACCAGTTATCCTGCCTTTTAACTTAAAGGACCTTTATTCTAAACGTTATTATCTCTTATTTAATCACTCACTAAATTTTAATTTTATGAAAAAGCACGAAGTTTTTCTACTCTTTTTTGTTTTTTTTATGGGAAGCCATTTTGTTAATGCACAAAGCACCACGACTTTGCTTTGTTCCCAGGATTCGGCCTCCTTTAATAGAGACCTTCATCGACATTGTTTTCCTAGAAGTGAATATCCCGATTCAGATGCAGCCTGGAAAAAGTTTTCAGAGATAATATTTAATAATGTGCTGGAATGTAAATCGGATAATTGTTTGGATCCGGAATTGTTTGAATGCGAAGCAAGACTTCAGCAAATGATTACTACTCCATTGAGTATAGTTACGGAAACACATATTTGTTTCTATGGAGAGATCGATTTGTTATGGCAATGTACGGATTGTACCGTAAAGGAGGCAGAACCTGAAGAGCGAGGATCATCTGATTTAATAGTTGATGATGAAGGACATGATTCGAGTAGCTCAGAAAATATTTCTCCAGTTGAATTATCGCCTAATAAGATCGTCAGTCTTTATCCTAATCCTACAAAGGGAGACCTCAATGTTCAAATATCCATTCAAGAGCAAGGAGAACATCAGGTGGAACTTAAAGTCTATGATGTTTTAGGAAACCTCCACGTTGTGAAAGAATATGAGGAGGTGCCTCAATCTGACTTTTATGGTCATCTCAATTTGTCCCGACTTTCTACCGGAAATTATTTCATACATGTTTTGGTAGATAACATGCCAGTCGGCACACGAAAAATCATTATTCAATAATTAAACAAAACTAAAATGAAAAAGAACAAAATTTTTATGCTAACCAGTTTGCTTTTGATCTTGGTGTTTACCTCTTGTGTACAGGATAAGGAAAACGATATATCCCTGGTAGAAGATACCATGCAAGAACGAACAGCGCCGCCACCTCAGCCGGATTTGATTGTTACTTCTATAACGTCTAATTTGCCAATAACTGCTGGGCCTTGTCCAGCGGGTACACTTCCAAATGGGACAGGAGGTGTAGGTTTACCCAATACTATTTCCATGACAATTGTGGTTACTAATGTAGGGGATGCTCCTGTTCCTGTCGGTAATTTCTGTCTGGATGTAGATTGGATATTTCCAAATGGAAGCGCGCAGAGTATACTCTACAGTGTATCAGGAGGGATACCAATTAATGGAACGGCTACTTTTACAAGTCCGGGTTATGCTTTACCAGTACCTGCAACTCCACCTGTTGTGCTACTCATAGCAGAAGATTATGGTGCAGAAATTAATCAAGCTGGCTGTATTGTTGAATCTGATATTTCTAATAATATCTCTCCAAGACATACGGTTTGCCATAACTTATAAGATACCTTAAAAATATATCTTGCAGCTCTTCCCAAAAGGAAGGGCTTTTTTGTTTTCTTTTGTACCTTGTATTGAAATAGAACCTCAAATTATGCCACTCCCCAAAACGATAGATGAAGTTATTAGTCAAATGGATACGATTATGGAGCAATGTATTGCCCAAAAGAATCCACTTGGTTTGTTCGCAGCCTTATATCAAAAAGTAACGATTCGTGTAAAGGAGGGTATTGAAAATGGACGCTTTGAAGATGGTCCTCGAATGGAGCGATTAGATGTTATTTTTGCCAATCGCTATATTGAGGCTTATGAAAAATATAATGCTGGTCAACCAACAACCTTTTCCTGGAAAGCAGTGTTTGATGCTGCTTCTACTAAAAATCTAATACTGGTTCAACACCTGTTCATGGGCATGAATGCGCATATTAATTTAGACTTGGGGATCTCTACAGCAGAAACAAGTCCCGGAGATTCGATTGGAGCTATTAAAAATGATTTCTTAGAAATCAACCAGTTACTGTTTGAATTATTGGATGAGGTGCAGCAGGAAATTTCAAAAGTCTCCCCTTTGTTTGGTTTGATCGATCGGTTTGCTAAAAAGAAAGATGAACAGTTTGCAGAGTTTAGTATGAAAGCAGCTCGTAAGCATGCCTGGGTAGTTGCACAACGAATGGCTTTTGTAAAAGAAGAAGACAGAGCTGCAGCAATTGAAAGTACCGATAAATATGTGGTAGAGTTGAATGATTTAATTTTAAATCCGGGACGCTTGATTACTTTTGTTAGCTGGATCGTACGATTGTTTGAGTCTAAAGATATTGTCCGAAATATTGAAGCGCTGCGGGTTAAAAATAGCTGAAATAAGTTTCTAGCCCTACTGAATAAAACCATCCCCCCGACTACTTTCCACCTTAAATTGCATGAAGGGTTTCATCAGGTTAACTCGCTTGATCAATTCGTCGGTTATTGCTCCTTCAAAGTGAGTGTTTGTTTTTTCTAAAAATATTTCTGCCCAACGGTCAAAGTGTTCAGGTAAGAGTTTCACTTTTTTATCGAGGTCAATATGTTTGAGCATGACATTCCCTTTATACACAGGATTATTTAAAAGTACGGATTCCCAAAAATCACAAATGACAGGGATATGTACTTCAAAGTCGAGCTTCGCAATATCTGTAAAAATATAACCAATGACTTCATCCGTTTTAGCTTCCGCATAAAAGGCATTCATCAAAAAGGCAATATCATCTCTTGTCTCAATATCTTTTTTCAAAAAATAAAATTTACAATTAGAAATTCAGGTTTCGGTATTCACCTATTAGCCAAATACCGAAACCCGAAACCCGAAACCCGAATCTACTGTCTACAACTACAACCTGAACTCATGAATATATTGGTGCCTTCAATCAACGGAGGATAAGCATTTCCACTACCTTCCATTTCCCAATAAAAAGGACTTCTTTTCTGATCAGCGTTTCCAATTTCATTCATGGTAGCAGCATCATATAATCTGCCATTAATCATGGTGTAAATAACAGAGTTTGTATTTTGAATATTCGCTAGAGGATCTTTATCTAAAACAATCAAATCTGCCAATTTACCTTGCTTTAAAGAACCGATCTGTGTTCCCATACCCAAATATTCCGCGCCGTTAATCGTCGCTGCTTTCAAAGCTTGGAGATTACTCATTCCACCTTGCTGCAACATCCATAATTCCCAGTGTGCGCCGATTCCCTGAATCTGACCATGTGAACCCATGTTGATGTTTACACCTGCATTCTGTAATTTATTACAAGATTGAGAAACCAGGATATGACCATTTTGATACTCTTCATCAGGTACCATCGTTCTATGTCTCGATCGGGAATCAATGATTGCACGTGGCGTGTAAGCGAGCAGTCGATCATCTTCCCAGACGTTTGTATTTTGATACCAATAATATTCTCCGTTAAGTCCACCGTAATTTACAATGAGGGTAGGGGTGTTTCCTGCGTCCGTAGCTGACCAAAATTTAATTACATCATCGTAAAGCGGAGCTATTGGAATATTATGTTCCACGCCGGTATGTCCATCTGCGACCATCGATAAATTATGATAGAAAAACGATCCTCCTTCCGGATAAACATTAATGCCTAATTCTCTAGCCGCTTGCATAACTTGTTGCCGTTGCTCTCTCCGTGGTTGATTATAACTTTTAACAGAAAAGGCACCGAATGCTTTTGTTCTTCGTAGTGCTGAACGTGCATCGTCCAGATTGTTGATCACCGCTTTGAAATCTCCATCTGCTCCATAAAGAATCGTTCCTGTTGAAAATATTCTTGGACCGACCATCTCTCCGGTTTTTACCATTTCTGATTGTGAAAAAGTCATTTCGGAATTAGAGGAAGGGTCGTGAGTAGTGGTGACTCCATAAGCAAGGTTAGCAAAATATTGCCAATGTTTTTGAGGGCTCAATCCATAGCGGAAGGCGCCAAGATGGGCATGGACATCAATTAATCCCGGCATAATCACTTTGCCTTTTGCATCAATCGTTGTTGCACCTTTAGGGATTTTTATATTCGAATCGCCAATCGATTTGATCTTATCATTTTCCACGATGATCGTTCCATTCTCAATAACTTTATCACCTTCCATCGTTATGATTTTCGCTCCAACAAAAGCAACAACGCCAGTAGGTTTATCATGCTCTAATGGAACATTGATAAAAACACCTGTGGTGTCAATAGGTGGAACGCTGTCTACCATCCCCAGAAATGGAAAACGATCTTCAATCTTATTGGTGTAGTATTGATTTCCTAATGTCCAGTGCAATTCTTTGCTATCCTTAGACCAATGCAAACTGATTCCAGCATCTCGTGCTACCTGCGCAACGGGAACTGCTTTTGTCTTAGAACTAATTCCAACAGCTTTTCCAGTTAGTGGAAGTGGTGCGATATATACTTTATGTAATTCTGAAAAGGCGATCCACTTGTTATCAGGACTTGGCGCGAGTAGGTTTCCGTATTTGGTGTTGAAGTGTGTCTTTTTATCGGTTCCATTTAGTTTTATAGAATGATAAGATTTGGTTAAACTACCAAAGGTGTAACCTCCAGTTTGATAGAAAATACGTTTCCCATCAGCAGAAAACTTGGGATATTCTCCTTCTGCAGAAATCAATTCGCCTACTTTAGTATCCAGACTGTTTTTGATATATAAACCCGGTTTTTTAGAATGTAAAAACCCTTGGTGATAATTGCCACTTTCTTTTCTATAAATAATTTGCTTTCCATCTGGCGAATAAGTTGGCGTTCGATAGATTCCTTTTTTATTAGTGAGTTTACTGGTCGCTCCGGAAGCTAAATCCATTTTCATTATAGCACCCATTTCTTCATCATTCCAGGATACATAAATGATGGATTGTCCATCGGGAGCGAAAGAAGGTTCAAACTCCAGGTCTTTAGAATCACTCAATCGTTTTGCTGTGCCATTGGGAAGGCTCATTTTCCAAAGATGTCCAACGGCATTAAAAACTAACATTTTTCCATCAGGAGAAGTTATAGTATGGCGAATAGCTTTAGCCTGAAATTTTTCAGGAGCAGCATCTTGTTTGAAACGAACCGTCTCTGCCATTTTATGTTTTGCCGTGACTTGAAAAGGAACATCTTTAACTGCTTTTGATTGCACATTGATGTTTCGAATCTTTCCTTTTGCCCAAATGATAATGTTTTGATCATCAGGTGTCCAGGCAAAACCAGGATAAACACCAAAAACGGCCCAGGCTTCTTGTTGATCCTTGCTGAGTTCCTCGTACAGTAAAAATTCTTCTCCCGTCTCCAGGTTTTGTTTAAAAAGCACCGTCTTGGTTCTGATTCTTCTAACATAAGCCATCCACTTTCCATCATTTGATACTTGAGGTCGACAGGCACCTCCGGGACCGGTAATCAAAGTTTCTGTTTTTCCTTCGACTTTATCATAGCGTTTGATTACATAAATCTGGCTATTCGGATCCTTATTATATTGAAAGTATCCTCCCGGATACATGTCTTCACTAAAATATAAATAGCGACCATCCGGCGAAATACTTGGCTCATTTACATCCTGCTGATCGTTTTTTCGTTTGGTCAATTGAATCCCACTACCTCCGGTAATATGGTACATCCACATTTCGCCAGCACCAAGAGAACGCTGGCTGGTAAAGTGCTTTCTGGCAATGATATATTGACCATCAGGTGTCCAGATTCCATTATTTAAAAGTCGAAAACTTTCCTTGGTAATTTGTTTGGCATTTTCACCATTTGGGTCCATTGTCCAACAATTATCACCTCCTCCTGCATCACTGGTAAACAATATCTTTTTTCCATCTGGACTAAAACGAGGCTGTACTTCCCAGGGTAAGCCAGCGCGAAGCACTTCCGCTTTTCCACCTGTTATGGGCATTTTATAAATATCACCCAACAGATCAAAGACAATGGTGCGACCGTCTGGACTAACATCCAGGTTCATCCAGGTCCCTTCATCGGTATTTATAGTTATATCTTTATGTTTTCCGGGAGGGCTTGTAACGTCCCATTTGGGCTTTTTTTCCTGTGCCTGAGTTGATATAGCTAAAAGAATGATAATTGGAATTAGAACGGATTTTCTCATTATTCGTATTTTTATTTAAGACAAATTAAAACCATCAAGGATGGTTTATTCATCCAAAAATACAATCTAAAATTCAAACTAACTCTATGTTTTAACATAATCTCTATGACATTAATCACTTAAATGTGTACAAAAATCACGAATAAAATGAATCAAATTTTAGACAAAACTAATCTTTTTGTATCTTGTCTTTGATGTCAGAAACAAAATCCTTAACGCACCATCCGAAGGTAGAAAAGCAACTAAACAGATTAGATAAGAAGCTAAATTTGTTATTCGAAGAATTGAAACACTATTCGGACGATCAGCTAAACCGTAAACCAGCTGCAGATAAATGGTCGGTTATTCAAGTGCTCCATCACTGTTCCTTAGTTGAAAATGCATCTCAGAAATATGTTCAGAAAAAGTTAAGTTTTAATCCGCAGTTGAAAAATAAAAATCTTATTACCTGGTTTAGAAAACAAATTTTAGCACTTTCATTGATATCCCCATTTAAATTTAAAGCTCCAGAGGGTGTAGGAGATAATTTACTTCCTGAAAATGCGGGATTTTGGGATACTGCAAAACAATGGAAAGAGCAACGCATTCAATTGAAAGCTTACATGGCTTCTCTTTCTTCTGATCTCTATAATAAAGAAGTGTATAAACATCCTGCTTCCGGTCGAATTGATCTGATGAGTATGTTGGACTTCTTTGAAATGCATTTTGATCGCCACCTTAAGCAGATCAGAAAGCTTACTAAAAAATACCCTAAACAGAATTAAGTGTTTTCATTTTCATTAAAAAGAGACCGCTGTTAGCCAACAACGATCTCCAGACTCTAATGTTAGAGTTTCACAAGTTTTTGAAACGATCTTGTAAAACCATTCCATAGTTAAACACGAGAAAAGTCGAAGAAGGGTTGGGTAGTCGGGTGGAGTATTGAAAAAAATGAAGTTTTTCTTAAAAGGAGTGGATATAAGATCTTTAAAATAAGATTAAGAGGAAGTCATCTCAAATTTCAACAAAGAAAGGGAGAATTTGAGATGACTTTTGTTATTAAATGCTAAACCTTGATAAATTTTTTGACAATTCGCTTGTTGTTGGTTTGAAGAACCAAAAAGTACATACCTGACGAAAGTCCATCCGTTTTTAGAATATTTTTTCGATAACCTTTGGCTACTTCTTGTCTTTGGAGGATCGTTTTGACCAATCTACCTGAACTTGCATCGAAGAGTTGAAGAGAGACATATTGAGTCTCGTCTAATTCTAAATTAATTTGGATGTCCGCATTCTGAACAATGTTAGGAACGATTTCTAAGGATATGTTTTTGTTAGAATCGGTTAGTCGAACTTGTGGATCCTCAGAAGGGAAATAGTCAGAATCGACTTGCCAATTTGAAGGTGCGGTTATAACTTTTTCGACAATGATGATGGTATAGTCACTTTGTGAATTGGAGCATCTGGTGTTTATTGCGAATAAATGAAGTCCGGCTGTATTAAAAACCAAACTTGTCGTTGGAAGATCATTTGTTGAAATCTCTGAGGTACTCACTATATTACTTTGATCTACTGGTTCTGGAGAAAAAGAATTCAAATCTAAATGATAAGCAAAGTATTCATCTACGTTTGGTACCAGAATATCCCATATGAAGCTAACTTTAGTAGTATTAAGGTTAGAAAAAACGGTTGTTTTCGAAAATGTACCTTGACTACATCCTGTTCCATTATGTGGTGCGGCTAATAATAAATTGTCAAGTTTATAACTAATCCATCTCATTTTAAGAACGCGATAAGCTTCCGATTCATGAGGATAATTGATCTCAAGCGCATCAGAGATTTCTTGGTAAATAGCGACCTTACTATCAGGGTTAAATCCTGTCCATTCTTCGTATATCCCGGTTTGTGCTTGTGTAAAAGGAGCATAAAAAAGAAAAGCAATAATAGAGGAGATAAATAATCGTGTCTTCATGGTAATAAGGTTTTGATTAGTAGATTGGACCAATTTAGTTTAATACCAGCATTTTTTTTATTACATTTTTTTGATGTTTTCTGAAAGATAAATTGAAAATTAGACATTATATTTTACATAAAGGATTAATTTTCAAGTATTTAAAGAGAGAAGCAGTTTCAAAATTAAATTAGGCATTTAATAATAATTATAAAGGTATTAGAATGAAGGGGAGTAAATTACTGGATGTTATAGAATTATTTACTACTAAAGAACTTGATGAACTAGAATATTTTTTGCAGTCACCAGCTAAAAAAAATGCAAAACACCAGTTTGCTATTTCTAAATTATTAAAATATATCCGATCAGAACAAGACCTTCAAAAAGATGCCGTATTTGAACATCTTTTTCCTTCTGAAAAATTTACAAAGAGTAAGTTAGATAAATTGATGTCTGCATTGTTAAAGCAAATTCAGACTTTTATCAATGTCAGTTTTGGAATTGAATCAAATAGTTCTTTACAAGAGATGATTACTATGGTTGATTTTTTTCATAAACGTCAGGCTAAAGATAAAGAATTGAGCTATCTGGAAAGGGCAAAAAAAGCGGTAAGTAAATCAGTTGAAAAAGATAAAAACTTTTTCTACGAAAGTTTTCTAATAAACGAACAGGTAATTCGAAGAGATTATTTATTACAAGATAAACAAATTGGGGGCTTCGATTTTCATAGTATTTCACATCCGCTTGATATTTATTATTTACTTAATAAATTGGAATATGCTTGTTTTTTTTTATCCATGGATCGTTTTCGAAAACCAGTAAATATAAAAGGGATCATAGAATTTCTTGATGCTATTAAACCAATATATGTTTCCTCAGGTGTTTTAAAAATGCCTTTAATCAAATTGTATTATCAAGCTTTTGATTTGTTGAAGAACTTAGATGAGGCAGATTATTGGACGCTAAAAAAAATGATTGCGGCACATGAAGCATCTATTCCCAAAAATTCTATTAGGATTTTCATTAGTATCATTCGAAATTATATAGCAAGGCAATATAATCATGGTGAGAAGCATTTGGCAAATGAGTTTTTTGAAATAAATAAAACCCATCTGAATCAAGGTTACCTGACCATTGGAAAAGGTATTCTGCCAACTACGTTTATAAACATGGTCACTATCGGTTTAAATGTAAAAGCTTTCGATTGGGTGTTTCAATTTTTGAATGATTATCGATATAAAATCGTAGGGGCAAAAAATGCAAAGAATGTTTATCAGTATAATTTAGCTGCCTATCACTTTGCTTGTCAACAATATGAAGAAGCCTTAAAATTGCTTAAAGATAATTATGAGGATTTATTCTATAAGATTTCTGCAAAACGTCTTGAATTAAAAATTTATTATGAAATAAAATCGCCTATTCTCGAATCGAGGATGGATGCATTTAAAATTTATATCTATCGACTTCCTAAGTCATTTATTTTAGAGCATCAACGATCTAACGAAAATAATTTCATCAATTTCCTTCGACGGCTTCATAATCCTAAAACAGCTATATCTGAAAAGCGTATAGATCGCTTAGTTCAAAAGATGATATCTACTAAATTGTTAACAGAAAAAAAATGGTTGCTTGAAAAAGCAAATGAATTAAAAAAATAAAATCTCTTGTTTACCGCATTTCGGATTTTCTACAATTTGTGTAATCATTTTTAAGCCCAACAGATCTTTTCGAATCACTTTTCCAGCCTTCTGACTAAATTCTAGTCAACTACTCTTTTTAGAAAACCTCCTTTTATTGTAATTGATTAAAGATCAAAATTCTCTCAAATTTACATTTGTAATTACAAAAATGCCATTGCTCAATTTCTCTCATCTTTAAAAAATTAAATCATGAAAAAATTAAATTTAGTTTTGTTAGTTTTTGCTTTTATTATTGGTTTTCAATCTTTTTGCGAAGCTCAAATGACAGTTGTTAATAATTCTACCTGTACCATATATGCAGCAGTTGTACAGGAAAATATGACAACAGGGCAGCGATGCGATTTTTGTGGAGCTACTAATTTTAGAGCTATAGCCCCAGGATCATCTAGAGTATTTCAAGCAGATTCTTCTTGTGGTCTTGAATTTTGGAATTCTATAGTATGGAAAACTAATCCTCAGGGATCTTCAAGCACAAGTTATAATCCATTTTATCAAGGGACTTGTCTTCCTGATTCTTACTTTGTGACTTGTGTTAGTGGTGTTGTCTTAACCCCGTCTTGGGTTCAAACAATAGGAGGGGGCGCTACTCAGGTTACGATCCAATAAATTATAAGCAACATTAGGTAGTTCACGGAATTAAATAGATGTCTTCAACAAAAAACGAATGCTAATTCTGTGAAC
>CAYXQH010000081.1:0-14180 GCA_964467425.1 uncultured Saprospiraceae bacterium | reverse complement strand
TATTCGGTTATTGCATTTTAATATAAAATTAGAAATGTGGAATTAAGAATAGGTTTTATTCTTCATTCCACATTCTTAATTATTAATTCAATTAGTCTTCGTCTAATTTATACTTTGATAAATCCATTCCAAAGGTCAAGCCTTTTTCCTGAAGTAACTCTTCAATCTCTACTAAAGATTTTTTACCAAAGTTTCTGAATTTTAAAAGCTCGTGCGTATCGTACTTCACCATTTCAGCAAGAGAGTTTATTTTAGCTGCTTTCAAACAGTTGTATGCTCTTACAGAAAGATCTAAATCCTCTAATGAAGTTTTCAACAACTTACGCATGTGTAAGATATGCTCATCGACGATATTATCTTCACGACTTGAAGCATCATCAAAGGTGATGTTTTCATCAGTGATCAACATTAAATGCTGGATCAAAATTCGAGAAGCTTCTTTTACTGCATCTTCCGGGTGGATAGTTCCATCCGTCTTCACTTCGATACTTAATTTTTCATAATCCGTTCGCTGACCTACCCGTGTATTAGATACTTTGTAAGCAACATTTTTGATTGGAGTATAAATTGCATCAATTGGAATTACGCCAATCGGAGCATCTTTAGGAAGATTTTCATCTGCAGGAACATAGCCTCGACCTTTGCTTACTGTCAATTCCATCTCAAGGTTTACGAATGCTTCCATTTTGCAGATCAACAATTCAGGATTCATGATTTTGAAAACATTAGTATGCTCTTCAATATCTCCTGCTTTAAATTCTTCTTTACCACTAATGGTAAGGTATACTTTCTCAGAAGAAACATCCTCATCAGTGATGAGTTGCTTCAATCTTACTTGTTTTAAATTAAGAATAATATCAACCACGTCTTCCACAACACCTCTGATTGTTGCAAATTCATGATCTACTCCGGCAATTCTAATTGCAGAAATAGCAAATCCTTCTAGAGAAGAAAGAAGAACACGTCGTAGAGAATTTCCTACAGTCTGTCCAAATCCTGGTTCTAAAGGCTTGAATTCGAAGAGACCTTCGAAGTCAGTTGCTTTCTGAAGAATAATTTTATCGGGCTTCTGAAAATTTAAGATGCTCATATATTAGTTTATTCTTTTTGAGGGAAAAATATTAATCTGGAAACGAGATATAATAGATGAAATCTGAGTATATAAATACTCAGATTTCAAGTATAATTTTATTTAGAGTATAGTTCGACAATCAACTGTTCGTTGATGTTCTCAGGTATAGCTGCTCTTTCCGGGTAATCAAGAAAAACACCTTCCATTTTATCAGGGTTCCATTCCATCCAAGGAAATTTACGAACATCTGATTTTCCTTTTACACTTTCCGCAATAACGAGAAGATTTTTTGATTTTCCTCTAACGCTAATCAAGTCACCAGCTCTAAGCTGTGCTGAAGGAATATTGGTTAATACACCATTAACCATAATGTGTTTGTGAGAAACTAATTGCCTTGCGGCTGGACGAGAAGGAGCAAGACCTAAACGATATACGGTGTTATCTAATCTAGCTTCAAGCAACTGTAATAAAACAGTACCAGTAACGCCTTTCTTTCTACTTGCTTTTGCAAACAAGTTTCTAAACTGACGCTCTAATACACCATAAGTGTATTTGGCTTTTTGCTTTTCCTTTAGCTGACTAGCGTAATCAGATTTTTGCTTTCTTCTACGAGAATTACCATGCTGCCCTGGAGGATATTTTTTCTTATCGAAAGATTTATCGAAACCGAAAATTGCTTCTCCAAACGCTCTGGCTTTCTTTGTCTTTGGACCAGTATATCTAGCCATTGTATTTTAAACTCTTAAAGGTTATGATTAAAATTAAACTCTTCTTTTCTTAGGTGGACGACAACCATTATGAGGAATTGGTGTAACGTCTTTTATTTTAGAAACTTTGATTCCTACGCCATCAATAGCACGAATCGCTGCTTCTCTTCCAGAACCAGGTCCTTTCACAAAAACTTCTGCTGAACGCATCCCTGCTTCGTAAGCAACTTTAGCTGCATCTGATGCAGCTATTTGAGCAGCATAAGGTGTGTTTTTCTTTGATCCTCTAAACCCTGCTTTTCCAGCAGAAGCCCATGATATAACATCCCCTTTTTTATTAGTAATAGAAACGATGATATTATTAAAAGAGGCTTTGATATAAGCCAAACCTTCCGGTTCAACTCTTACTTTACGTTTTTTTCTACTTTTTGCCATATCTGAAACTTATGTCAAGCTATAAAAGCTAGAAATTATTTAGTTACTTTCTTTTTGTTAGCGACTGTCTTACGTTTACCTTTTCTAGTACGCGCATTAGTCTGCGTTCTTTGACCTCGGGTTGGTAAACCTCTACGATGACGAACTCCTCTGTAGCATCCAATATCCATCAATCGTTTGATATTCGTTTGAACTTCAGAACGAAGTTGACCTTCCACTTTTAATTCATCTTGGATAAATTTGGAAACTTCCCGAATATTATCATCATTCCAATCAGCAACCTTTGTATTATGATCAATACCAGCCTGATCTAAAATTTTAGTAGCTAATGAACGTCCTACACCGTAAATGTAAGTCAAGCTGACAACACCTCTTTTGTTTCTTGGTAAATCCTGACCTGCAATTCGAGCCATGTGTTATTATTTTTTAAGTGGCTTAAAATATAAATTAGCCCTGACGCTGTTTGAAGCGCGGGTTCTTTTTATTAATTACGTACAATTTTCCTTTTCTTCGAACGATTTTGCAATCAGCAGATCGTTTCTTTATTGAAGCTCTAACTTTCATGTTTGAAATATTTATCTCAATTATTTGTATCGATATATAATACGTCCTCTACTTAAATCATACGGCGACATTTCTACTGCAACCTTGTCACCTGGTAGTATTCGAATATAATTCATTCTCATTTTACCAGAGATTGTAGCGACAATTTGATGGCCATTTTCTAAGCGAACTCTAAACATTGCGTTTGAAAGTGCTTCTTCTATGATTCCATCTTGCTTTATCAAGTCCTGTTTAGCCATAATTCAATTTTCGGAGTGCAAAGATACAAAAAAATAAGCGATTTTCTCAATAAAATATACTTTTTATCTGACTCTTATTGATTCAGAAATTATTAAAGGAACTTCGTTTACATTGGGGTTCTTAGCAATCGCCTCTTCAATGGCTGTATGATCAGATAATAAGTCTGCTTTTTCTTTTCCTACTGCCACTGTATGTTCAAAATGTGCTGAAACAAGACCGTCTTTGGTGATAATTGTCCACCCATCTTCGTCTTGAGCAACTTCTTTTTTTCCTAAATTAACCATTGGTTCAATAGCTATAACTAATCCTTCTCTTATCTTAGGTCCTCTTCCTTTTTTACCGTAGTTTGGGACCTCAGGAGCTTCATGCAGATTTCTTCCGATACCATGCCCTACTAACTCTCTAACTACACCATAATTATGCTTTCGTTCGCAGTAATCTTGAACAGCAAATCCAATGTCACCTATTCTCTTGCCATCAACTGCTTTTTCAATACCTTTATAAAGGGAGGTTTTTGTTACACGGAGTAAGTTCATAATCTCTTCGCTGACATTACCAATAGCAAAGGTAAAAGCAGCGTCACCATAAAACTCATTCATAAATACACCACAATCAACAGAGACAATGTCACCATCTTTGAATTCCTGAGTAGAAGGGATGCCATGAACAACTCCTTCATTTTTAGAAACACATAATGTAGCGGGAAATCCTCGGTATCCTTTAAATCCAGGAACTGCGTTATGGTCTCTGATCAATTCTTCCGCTTCTTTATCGATTTGAGCTCCAGTAATACCTGGTCGAATTATACTTCCTACATGTGTTAACGCTTTACAAACCAGCAAACAGCTTTCTCTGATTAACTCAATCTCTTCTTCTGTTTTGTAATAGATCATAAAATGTAAGAATCGTTTACCAAAAATATTATATAAGAGTGATTAGAAATTGTTTTATAAACTATCCAATCACCAAATATTTACATAGAAGCTCCAATCCCTTGCACACCACTTCTTCCTTTCAATCTTCCTGACTTCACTAGACCGTCATACTTACGCATGAGTAGATGACTTTCAATTTGTTGTAAAGTATCTAATACTACTGCTACAAGGATCAACAGAGACGTTCCACCGAAGAACATCGCAAATGCTGTATTAATTCCAAACATAGCTGCGAAAGCTGGCAAGATCGCAATGATCCCAAGGAAGACAGATCCAGGCAATGTAATTCGTGTCGTAACTGTATCAATAAAATCAGCTGTTTTTTTACCAGGTTTGATACCCGGGATAAAAGCATTCTGACGCTTTAAATATTCTGAGTATTGTTGTGGATTTACTAATAATGCTGTATAGATATAAGTAAAGACAACTACTAAAACGAAATAGATTACATTATAAGGTCCAGATGTAAAATCATTCAGGCTAGTTAAAAATGTACTATTTGCCAAATCACTTTCATTGGACGCAAGTAATTGTTGGATTGTAGAAGGAATGAACATCAAAGCCTGCGCAAAGATAATCGGCATTACACCTGAAGCATTTACTTTGATTGGAATATAATCTCTGTTACTGGCAACTGGCATCGTTGCAGAACCTCGACCTACCATTCTTTTTGCAAACTGGATTGGTATTTTTCTAACGGCCTGTACAATCAATACGGTAGCTAATACCACAACAAATAAAGCGGCCATTTCTAAAATAAATGTCAAACCAAAATGCTCTGTAAATTCAAAAGCAATTGCTTGCGGCAATGTTGCGATAATACCAATCATGATTAATAAGGAGATACCGTTTCCAATACCTCTATCAGTAATTTTTTCACCTAACCACATCGCGAATATTGTTCCGGTAGAGAGGATGATAATATTGGCAACCCAGAAAACAGATGGATCAAGAATACTTTCATCAACTACTGCTCCCATCCCTTTTACATAGGCTAGATAACCACCACCTTGAACCAGCGTGATTAATACGGTAAGGATTCGAGTAATTTGAGTAATTTTTTTTCGCCCTGACTCTCCTTCTCTTTGCTGTAAACGTTGAAAATAAGGAACAGCAAAACCAGCTAACTGGATGATGATCGAAGCGGTGATATAAGGCATGATACCTAATGCAAAGATTGCAGCATTATTAAATGCACCTCCTGTAAAGGCATTAATAAGGTCAAAGATATCTCCTCCCCCAGTTCCTCCGGAATCAAGCTGCGTGGGATCAACACCTGGTAATACGATAAATGAACCAATTCGATAAACGAATAGAATGATTATCGTGAAGGTGATCCTATTTCTAAGCTCTTTAATCTTCCAAATATTCTGTAGCGTTGTAATTAATTTTTTCATCTTCAGGACTTACGATTGTTTATAAAGCGCTATGCCCACCACTATAGGCAGGCATTATTTCTTTCCCAAAAGGGTTAAATTATAGAAATGAGAGTTGATCTCATCTTAATTATATTTTTTAGATTATCTCGACTGATCCTCCTGCAGTTTCAATAGCTTTTTTAGCAGATTCAGAACATGCATGAGCTTTTACATCGAGTTTGGATTTAATTTCTCCTCCTCCAAGAATTTTCACTTTATCATTTTTACGAACAATACCACTTTCTACTAAAGTTTCCATATTGATCGTCTTGATATTATGCTTCCCAGAGATAGACTCTAATCGACCCACGTTAAGTGCAACAAAATCCACTCTATTTGGGTTTTTAAATCCACGTTTCGGAATACGCATTGAAAGTGGCATTTGCCCCCCTTCAAAGTTTCTTTTACGACTGTAACCAGATCGAGACTTTTGACCTTTATGACCTCGTGTACTTGTACCACCTCTTCCAGATCCAGTACCTCTAGCGATCCGTTTTTTATTCTTTGTAGAACCTTTTGCTGGTTTCAGATTATGCAGCTCCATTGTATATAATAATTAAAGATTATACGAATTTGTATTATAATTGTTCCACTTTCACTAAGTGGTTAACTTTGGCAATCATCCCCAATATTTGTGGAGTTGATTCATGCTCAACACTTTGATTGATTTTTCTCAAACCAAGAGCAGTCATTGTGTCTTTTTGTCGCTTTGAGCGATCAATTACACTTTTAACTTGAGTTACTTTTACTTTTGCCATTGTCTTCAGAATTATCCGTTAAATAACTTATCCATTGAAATATTACGTTGCTTAGCAATCACCATTGGGCTTCTTAATTTAGAAAGCGCATCGATAGTTGCTTTTACAACATTATGAGGATTCGAAGATCCCTGAGATTTTGCAAGTACATTATGTACTCCCGCAATCTCTAAAACAGCACGCATAGCACCACCTGCAATTACCCCTGTTCCTTCTGCTGCTGGTTTGATAAACACTTTACCTGCACCATACTTTCCTTTTTGCTCATGCGGAATAGTACCTTTATAAATTGGCACTTTGATTAGATTCTTTTTAGCATCATCGACTGCTTTAGCAATTGACTCAGATACATCACGAGCTTTTCCAAGACCATGACCTACTCTTCCTTTGCCATCACCAACAACAACAATTGCTGCAAAACTGAATGTTCTACCCCCTTTGGTAACTTTTGCTACTCGATTAAGGTTTACTAGCTTCTCTTTAAGCTCAGTATCGGTAGGTTTTATTCTATTCGGAGTTTTTCTAGCCATTTTACAAAAATTTTAAAATTGCAAACCGCCTTCACGAGCGCCGTCTGCTAATGCTTTTACACGTCCATGATAAAGGTATCCTCCTCTATCAAAAACGATCGATGAAATATTTTCAGCGGCTGCTTTCTCAGCGATTTTTTTACCCACTGCTTTAGCTTGCTCTGATTTATTACCGCTTGCTCCTACCTCACGGGAAGAAGCAGCTAATAAGGTCACACCATCCTGATCATTGATCAATTGACAGTAGATTTCTTTGTTACTTCTGAATACAGACAATCGAGGTCTGCCAGAGGTACCTTTTACCTTATTTCGAATTCGTAACTGAATACGTTTTCTTTTATTTAATTTTGATAGTCCCATTTTAATAAATAAAATTAAAATTAAGTCGCAGCAGTCTTACCTGCTTTACGTCTGATTTCTTCACCTTTAAATCGAATACCTTTTCCTTTATAAGGTTCTGGTTTTCTGAATGCTCTGATCTTTGCAGCCACTTGGCCAATCAATTGCTTATCGTGACTTTCTAAACGAATAGAAGGACTTTGTCCTTTTTCCATTACAGCTTCCACCTTCACTTCATCTGGAATATAAAACATAATTGGATGTGAATACCCTACAGACAACTCTAATAATTGACCTGAATTGCTCGCTCGATATCCGACACCAATCAACTCCAATTCTTTTACATAACCTTCAGAAACACCAACTACCATATTGTTGATCAATGTTCGGTAAAGTCCGTGTAAGGCACGATGTCTTTTTTGTTCTGTTGGTCTGGTGACATTTAATACACCATCCTCGATACCAATAGAAAGATCTGGATCAACTTGTTGAGACAACTCTCCTTTTGGTCCTTTAACAGTAACCAGATTTCCTTTGCTGACATTAATTTCAACTCCGGAAGGGATTGATATTGGTGCTTTTCCTATCCTTGACATTTTATATAAATTAGATTTCTAAAATTTAGTATACGTAACAAACAACCTCTCCTCCTACATTTTCTCTTCGAGCTTGTTTTCCAGTCATTACTCCTTTGGAAGTAGAGACTACAGAGATTCCTAAGCCATTAATAATTCTTGGAATATCGCCTGTCTTTTTAAATTGACGAAGTCCTGGTTTACTAATTCTACCTAGTTTTCTGATTACAGGTTGTTTAGTAACCTGATCGTATTTCAAAGCGATTTTGATTATTCCCTGATGTCCTTCGTCATCATCAAATTTATATTTTAAAATATACCCTTGATCATAAAGGATTTCCGTAATACTTTTTTTCATTTTAGAGGCTGGAATCTCAACGATTCTATGTCCTGCCTGCTGCGCATTACGAATACGAGTTAAATAATCTGCAATTGGATCTGTTAATGCCATACTACGCTATATTATTATAATCAATTTTTAAATTACCAGCTGGCTTTTGTTACACCAGGGATTTTTCCTTCGAGTGCCATTTTTCGAAAAGCTACCCGAGAGATGCCAAACATTCTCATATATCCTTTCGGTCTTCCACTTAGTAGACAACGGTTATGCAGTCTTACTTTTGAGGAATTACGGGGCAATTTATCTAGTTCGTCCCAACGACCTTCAGCTTTTAGCTGTTTTCTAAGATCAGCATATTTTTCAACTAATCTTTGTCTTTTGTTTTCGCGAGCTATAAGAGATTTCCTAGCCATGTTATATAAGTTTTTTAATTATTCTGATTTTTAAATGGCATACCTAAATTTTTAAGTAGTGCCAAAGCTTCTGCATCGGTATTTGCAGTCGTTACAAAAGTGATATCCATTCCTGTAATTCGACTTACCTTATCCAAATCAATCTCTGGGAAAATGATATGCTCCGTTACACCCATTGTATAATTACCTCTACCATCGAAGCTCTTGTCATTGATTCCTCTAAAGTCACGTACACGAGGAAGGGCAACAGTGATCAGGCGATCAATAAATTCCCACATTCGGTCATGTCTTAACGTCACTCTTGCTCCAACAAACATCCCTTCTCTCAACTTAAAGTTAGAGACTGATTTCTTAGCTTTTGTTGGAACGGCCTTTTGACCAGCAATCATAGTCATTTCTGATAAAGCAGAATCCACTAATTTTTTATCTGCAGTAGCTCCACCGACACCTTGATTAATGCAAATTTTGACCAACTTCGGCACTTGCATAATCGAGCTGTACTGAAACTGCTCCTGCATTTTGGAAATAATTTCCTTTTTATATTTTTCTTTAAGTCTAGGTTGATAGCTCATTACTTAATAGTTTCACCAGATTTTTTCGAATATCGTACTATTTTCCCATCCACTACTTTTCTTCCAACTCTTGTATTTTCTCCAGTTTTAGGATCAACTAACATGACATTGGAAATATGAATAGGAGCTGCCTTCTCAATAATTCCACCTGGATTATCTTGAGTAGGTTTTTGGTGCTTTTTCACCAAATTTACTTGATCAACGATTACACGGTTCTTTTTAGGTAACACTTCACGGACTTCTCCTTTTGTTCCTTTTTGAGAACCAGCAATTACCATTACAGTATCTCCTTTCTTAATATTAAGTTTAGGAGCGAATCGCTTTTGATTATTATTTTTATTATTTGCCATAATCTCTTTTATTGATGGTCAAAGGGATTTCCCTTTTCCTCATTTTAAAGTACTTCCGGAGCTAATGAAACAATCCGCATATAATCACGATCTCTTAATTCTCTCGCAACAGGTCCGAAAATACGAGTACCTCTTGGTTCATCAGCTGCAGTTAATAAAACGACTGCATTGTCATCAAATCTAATATAAGAACCATCTTTCCGACGAATTTCTTTTTTAGTTCTAACGATAACAGCTTTTGATACTGTACCTTTTTTTACACCTCCTGGTGAAGCTTCTTTAACGGTTACGACAATTTGATCACCGATTGAAGCGTATCTTCTTTTAGATCCTCCAAGTACACGGATACAAAGGACTTCTTTTGCACCACTATTATCCGCTACTTTTAATCTAGATTCTTGCTGTATCATTTTTCCTAAATTTAAAACGTAAAAGCCTTATAAGGCAAATTACTTTGCTCTTTCTATAATTTCGACAAGACGCCATCTTTTGCGTTTGCTCAATGGACGGCTTTCCATAATTCTAACTGTATCTCCTACATTGCACTCATTCGCCTCATCATGAACCATGAATTTTTTAGTTTTCTTTACAAACTTCCCATAAATAGGGTGTTGTAATCTTCTTTGGGTGGACACAGTTATCGACTTATCCATAGAAGAACTTGTGACGATTCCAACCCGTTGTTTTCTTAAAGAACTATTTTCAGTCATAATTTATCTACCTTTTTTTCTTCTCGCTCTAATTTTTGAGCGGTTAGCAATTTGATCTTCAGACATATTTTTTAACTCTCTTCGTCTCACTTCACTATTTAACCGAGCAATGTCTCTACGCACTCCACGTAGCAATAAAGGATTATCTAATCCTTTGATCGTATGATCGAATTTAAGTTTTTGGAACTGATCAAGTGTTTCTTTTAATTCATTCACCAAATCAGCATCCGAAAATTCTTGTAACTCTAAATATTTTTTACTTGCCATTATTCTAAATATTAAAATTATCCAACGTAATCGTGTCTTACCACAAATTTAGTCGCAACAGGTAGTTTTTGAGCTGCTAAACGTAATGCTTCTTTTGCTGTCTCTTCGGGTACACCATCCAACTCAAACATAACACGTCCAGGTTTCACTACAGCTACATAGTGATCTAATGCTCCTTTACCTTTACCCATCCTTACCTCAAGAGGTTTAGCAGTAATTGGTTTATCCGGAAAAATACGAATCCAAACATTACCTTCTCTTTTCATATATCTGGTCATCGCAATCCGAGCAGCCTCAATTTGACGGTTCGTTATATAGTTAGATTCTAAGGATTTTAGTCCAAAAGTTCCAAAAGAAATCTTACTTCCACGATGTGCAAGTCCTTTGACTCTACCTTTTTGCTGCTTACGATATTTAGTACGTTTAGGCTGTAACATTTTTAACCTTTGTTTTTTACATATTTGTATTAAAAAATAGCCGGAAATTGCAACTTTTTAGAAAAGCAGGGCAAAGGTACGGCATTTTTTTCTTTTATTCTAGTTGCGTCTTTGATTTCTGCGATCTCCACCTCTTCCTCCACGACGATCTCCACCTCCACGACGATCTCCTCTTCCACGTCCTCTTCCACCTTTATCTTTCTTATCCACTCCAACATTTGGAGAAAGATCTCTTTTCCCTAACACCTCTCCTTTACAGATCCATACTTTGATTCCAATCTTACCGTAAACAGTAAGCGCTTCAGTCAATGCATAGTCAATATCTGCACGGAAGGTATGTAAAGGTGTTCGTCCATCTTTATACTCTTCAGATCTAGCCATCTCCGCACCATTCAATCTACCAGAAATTCTAACTTTGATTCCTTCAGCACCAACACGCATAGTTGATTGGATCGCCATTTTAATGGCACGACGGTAGTTGATTCTTGCCTCAATTTGTTTGGCAACCATTTCACCTACGATCGCAGCATCAAGCTCAGGTTTTCTGATTTCTACGATATTAATCTGAACATCCTGGGTAGAAAGTTTTTTCAACTCCTCTCTTAATTTGTCCACCTCTTTACCACCTTTTCCGATAACGATACCTGGTCGAGAGGTATGAATCGTAACAGTGATTCTTTTAAGTGTTCTTTCGATGATGATTCTTGCGATACCACCTTTAGGAATTCTTGCTCTTAAGTAATTTCGAATTTTTTCATCCTGAACTACTTTTGCGCCAAAATTTTTACCTCCGAACCAGTTGGATTCCCAACCTCTGATGATTCCGAGACGATTACCTATTGGATTTGTTTTCTGACCCATAAATTATGGTATTAAAATATTAAAATTAATCATTTGTTTCTTCTGCAACCTCTTCCGCTTCTACTTCTTCCACTTCTTTATCACTATCAAGTAGAATTCTATTTTCTACGATAAGGGTTACATGATTCGTATGCTTTCTTATTCTGTGCGCTCTACCGTGTGGTGCAGGTCGGAAACGTTTAAGCATCGTTCCTTGATCTACAAAAGCGGTTTTTATATAAAGATCATAATCATCAGCATTTACAGCCATGCCGTTTTTATGTTCCCAGTTTGCAATAGCGGAAAGTACCAGCTTTTCCAACCAGGTGGCCGCTTCTTTTTTTGTATAACGAAGAATATTTAAAGCCTCTTCAACTTCTTTTCCACGTATGATATCAACTACCAGTCTCATTTTTCGAGCTGACATTGGACATTTTCTAAGTTTAGCAACTGCTTCCATAATAAGTAGTTTGAAAGTTTCAGCATAAAGCAAAAACCAATCACTAAAATTTTATTTCTTTCTGTTTCCTGCGTGACCTTTATAGTTACGCGTTGGAGAAAACTCTCCTAATTTGTGACCAACCATATTTTCAGTTACGAACACAGGTACAAATGTTTTACCGTTATGTACCGCGATAGTCTCCCCAACCATATCCGGAATAATCATCGAAGCTCGTGACCAAGTTTTGATAACAGTCTTCTTGTTAGTTTCCTTTGCTTTCTCAATTTTTGAGAGTAGCTTATGAAATACGTAAGGTCCTTTTTTTATTGATCTAGCCATAATGAATGATTAGAATTTATCTATTATTTTTTATTCTTTGATTTTCGCTTAGAAATGATAAGTTTAGAAGAATACTTCTTAACATTTCTTGTTTTTTGTCCTTTCGCCATAACCCCAGTTCGAGATTGTGGATGACCTCCTGATGCTCTACCTTCACCACCTCCCATTGGGTGATCAACTGGATTCATCGCTACACCTCTTACTCTTGGTCTTCTACCTAACCATCTTTTTCTACCAGCTTTACCTAGTACTTGTAAGCCATGATCAGGATTAGAAGTAGTACCGATAGTTGCACGGCAGGTTAATAAGATTCTTCTTACCTCACCGGAAGGTAATTTTACGATAGCAAATTTTCCTTCTCTTCCCATCAGCTGACCGTATGTTCCTGCACTTCTAGCAAGAGCAGCTCCTTTACCAGGCTCCAATTCAATTGCATGAATGATAGCACCTAAAGGAATAGCACTTAAGAACAACGTATTGCCAGTATCTGGAGTAGCTTTTTCACCTGACATTACTTTATCACCAGCTTTTAAACCATCTGGAGCAATAATATATCTTTTGTCTCCATCAGCATAAGCAACCAAAGCAATAAATGCTGTACGATTCGGATCATACTGAATGGACTTTACTGTACCAGGAATACCATCTTTATTTCTTTTAAAATCGATTACACGATAACGCTTCTTATGACCACCACCTCTGTTCCGCATGGTCATCTTACCATCGTGGTTACGACCACCTGTTCTCTTAATAGAAGTTATTAAACTCTTTTCAGGTTTGTCAGTAGAAACTTCCGCGTAAGTATTCCCAACTCTAAATCGAGTTCCCGGAGTTATTGGATTATACTTTTTTACTGGCATTTTATAAAATTTCTTTGTTATTGGTTGTTACCTTACTAGAAAGCAACTATTAAATATCACCGAAAAAGTCGATTTCTTGTCCATCTGCAAGAGTTACCATCGCTTTTTTATAAGAAGATACCCGACCTTTAATTAAGCCTGATTTGGTATTTCTGTTTTTTGCCTTTCCTGGCATATTTGCTGTATTCACAGATGCGACTTTGACATCATACATCTTTTGAATTGCATTTTTTATTTCGATCTTATTGGCCTTTTTATTAACCACAAAGCTATACTGACTCAGGTTTTCTGAAAGCCCTTCTGCTTTTTCTGTTATGATCGGTTTAATTAAAACTGTTTTTGCCATTTCGATTAAATTTTACAGCATTTAACATGCTTATGCTTAAGCAAAAGTTTCTTTTATTTTTTCAATAGATCCTTCTGAAAGGATTAATGTACTCGCACGCATTACAGCATAGGTATTCAAATCCTGTGCTCTAGTCACCCCTGCTTTTTGAATATTGCGACTTGACAGATGTAAAACCTGATCATGATCACCTGTAACCAATAGAGCAGATTTTCCAGTCAACTCAAGGTTATTCAAAAAATTATTGAATTCGCTAGTTTTTGGCGCTTCGAAAGTAAAGTCTTCGACTATAACAATTTGTCCAGCAGTCAATTTGCTACTTAAAGCAGATTTTCTAGCAAGTCTTTTCACTTTCTTATTCAATTTGAGGCTGTAATTTCTATCTGGACGAGGTCCAAAGATACGTCCACCACCTCTAAATATTGGACTCTTGATTGATCCTGCTCGAGCAGTACCGGTCCCTTTTTGGCGTTTGATTTTTCTAGTAGAACCTGCAATCTGACCACGCTCTTTAGCAGCATGGGTTCCTTGACGTTGATTAGCATTATATTGCTTAACAGCAAGATAAACGGCATGCTCATTAGGTTCGATACCAAATATATCTTCTGGTAAATCTATTTGCTTACCAGTTTTATTGCCTTCGATATTTAAAACTTCTAGTTTCATGATCTTTTACTTTTCTAAGATTATG
>CAYXQH010000080.1:0-14185 GCA_964467425.1 uncultured Saprospiraceae bacterium | reverse complement strand
AACATTAGACTGCCCAATGAGTAAAGTAGAAAACAATAAAAAGAATAGTACAAATAAATTTTTCATAGCAAAATTTTTAGGATTTGTTAATGAATAAATATTTAATAATTAGGCAATAGTATCCTATCACAGTCATTGTCAGACAATGATCTATGAAAAAATATTCTGATCGCCAGAAGTTATTTTTTTAAAAATGATTTTTGAACACCAAGACTCATTGACAGTTGCCCAAGTGGTAAAAAACTATCTTCCCACCATTGACTATCTGGCAAGGTCATAGGCCAAAGAGTAGTGACAATAGGATTGGCTCTACGAAAATCTACGACATCAGCATTGAATTGAAAAATAATTGAAAGGTCATTGGTCATTTGATAAGTCAAGCCACCACCTAGTTCAAATACAGTATTAAATAATTTTAAATTTTGTTGCTTTGCAGTAAACGGAGTATATAATTCACCTTCTATATTATTAAAATAAGCATCTTCATATCGCTCTTTTTGACTGATTTGAAAACTTGCTACTACTCCTGCCATTGCATATATGGAGCATTTCTTTCCTACTTGAAAATATTGCTTATGTCGAATAGGAATAGAAAACGTTTCTATTTGTATTTGTTTAAGTCTGGGCGAATTCACCCATAAAGTGTCATCCTCATAGATCAATCGCCCACCGTAGTAATAAGTAATCTCCAAGTCTGGATAAAGATTAATTTTAGAATAACCCAAACCTGTGCTTATGGAAGATTGATTGGGCAACCTTTTTTCAACACTCAACTCAAAAGACATTCCAACCGGAGGCGTATATTCAAAGTCAGGATTAAAAGCATTTTCTCTATTAAAATCCTCTATAAAAGTATAATCATAACCGGCCATGAAATTGATATTCCAATCGCCTTGCGAAAAAGCATTGAAGCTAAAAAGTAAAAAGAGGATGCCTGTTAGTTTATACATTTTTTCTTTTTTTAACACGATTTTTTTCTTTTAAAAATGGTATAGCACTGTATTTCTTATTCCAAAAGAACCATACATTTGATCTTCCTTTTTCCATAAATTAAATCGAGACCAGGATTCTACCTGCCAAGTCAATTGATTCGAAATATGGTATTCAAACCCAAAAGAAGACGTGAGTGAATTAAGTTGAAAACCGTTTCGTTTCAAATTTACAACATTTTCAACTGGAGCCTGATAAGAGTAGGTAAAGGTTCCTGTAAGTTTATGATTAACAGATGATTGGGCCTCTATACTTAGACTTCCAAAAGGCATCCATTTCCGACGCGTCTTCGTAAAGTATTTTAAGCCTATCTGATAGTATACTGCAGATTGTCGAACCTTGGCTTTATCCAGTTCTCCGAAAAGATCAGGAGCAAGTAAGGTATCTGCTAGATCATTTAATTCGGGCGCAGAAAGACGAATCTGGTCATAAGATACCGTTGCCATCGCACGAAGTTTTTCTGTTATCGAATACTCAGCTCTCAGGCCTAGATCAAACATAAATTTACGAACATCATTACTCGCATTTTTCACATAATAGTTATTAGATTTATTTTCAGTAATGCCCCATGCATTGGTGATTCCTACTTTGAGTCGACCTTTATACCATTTTCTTTTTTTGATCTGCGTCATTTGCATTTTATAAAACTGAGGCGCTTCATATTCATTTTCAGAGACCAATTTTTCTGGTTCTAATAAAGCAATAGGCTCCAATAAATCAACCGAAATAGGTTCAAGTTGTTCTTCGCCAATGGCCGAGTTTTTACTTTCTATTGGAGAAATTAATGATGAGTTTAAATTATCATTTGTACCACCTTTGGTATTGAGATTATATCTAATAGTTTGAGAATAATTAGATTGGAACGGAGAGGATATTTCATTTCTATAAATAAATGATGAAAGACTTTTCTCCTGAATTATAGGCTTCTCCTTAATAACTTCTTTGATGATGGTATCATATTCGTAAACAGTAATTTTATCATAAGTCGTATCTATTTGCGCTATGGATGAACTATTTATTTTTTCTTTAAGTAAACTGATTTCTTTTTTTGATGCATTTAATCCGCTCGACAAATAAATAATAAATCCTACAGCTACTAGTAACAGCAGTGGAAACAACCACTTCCACCAGAGCATTCTTTTTGAGCCTGGATCTTCTTCAATCCGTACGGCAACCTCCGTCCAGTCCAACTCTTTAAAGTCAAACTCCTGCTCCTCCCGAAGTCCTTTTGCAAATATGTTATCAAATTCCTTATTATCCATACTTCGTTTGTTTATCCTCTAATGATTGGATCATCATTTTTAATTTTAATCTTGCCTTTGCCAAATTCGACTTGGACGTTCCCTCTGAGATGCCAAGCTTTTCTGCTATTTCTGCATGTCTAAATCCCTCTACTACATACAGGTTAAAAGCCATTCGATATGCTGGTGATAATTTCTGCACTAAACCCAATATTTCTTTTGCGGAAAGATTTTCAATAATGCTGTTTTTACTTTCCAAATATTGTGCATGCACTAAATCCACTGTTCTCGGTTTTGATTGATATTTTCGGTAATGATCAATGGAGGTATTGACCAAAATCTTATTCAACCATGCTTTAAAAGAAAGCGAAAAATTGTATTGATCTAACTTTGTAAATACTTTGACAAAGCTATCATTCATAATCTCTCTTGCTTCTTCTCGGTTCTGAGCATAGCGAGAACAGACCGTCATTCCATAATTATAGAAGTGTCGATAAAGCGCTTTTTGACTTTGTGGGTCTTTTCGTTTACACGCTTTTACAAGTTCTGTTAATGCTTCGTTTGTCATTTATTTTTTAAAAAATCATCATTTAAAACCACACCTCTCACCTCTCACCTTTGACTTCTACCACCCTACTTTACTCAATGAGGCTACCAATTCTTCTTTTTCCATTTGTTTAAAATCTAACTCAATTAACTCATTCGACGTATTGGTGTCTTTTAAAGCTAAGAAATATTTTCCATTTGTTTTTTTAATAGCAACCACCCAGACTGGAAGATTTTTAGGAATTCTGAAAAACCAATGTTTTCCTTCAGCATCAGGACTCCCTTGCATTAACGACATGGAATTCTTAAAAATGATAGAAGTAATAACTGCGGCGTCCGCTTCATTTTGAACCGCTACATGTGCTAATTGCCGTCGAGGAACATTCATGAATCGATCGCAATTAATCATTCCCAGGTTTTTTGATCGAAAAAGATCACATGAAAAATCTGCTTTCTCAATTCGAGATCTCATATCTACGAAATTCACATCAGGCATTTCTAAAACTGCTTCTGCTACCTGAATGCTTTGAGACGCTAGAAATTTCTTACGCCATTTTTTTCTTTTCCAATTACAAATCCATCTTTTTAAAAAGAAATTATAATCACAACTATCGAATTTGTCACTTACTCCCATTCTTCCACTATTTCCAAAACATTCTTCTTTAGAGGATCGACTATCGGCTACCCAATCGACCTGACGAGTTTGCTTATTCTCTTTCCCTTTAAACAATCTAAACTCCTTATTTGGATCAACTCCCGGAAAATAAATTGCAATCTCCTTTCCGCGTTTAAGGTTTAGTTTTTTGTCTTCACAAAAAGCTTCTACTCGAATAGCACCTTGTGTTTCCAAAATTCGATTCCCGGCCTGTGTATGCAAATTATTGAGGATCAAATCTGAAGAGGAATAATATTCTGTCAATTGTATCTCCACACATTCACAGCTTATTTTTTTACTATTAAAACTATTCGCTTCAAAAAAGATAATAGTTCCATCCGCTCCTTGAATAGCCGTATCCCGATCTATCCGAATGCAATAATTTTGAGGAGCTTTTCTAAACTCCGCTAGTTCCGCATTCCAATCTATTGCTTCAATTACTTTTTCAGGTTCTGGAGTAGGAATGGGTTTTGTTTCTGTAATAATCAGTGGTTCCCTATAAGGTACGTGTGCTTCTTTAGTCTTCTCTCTTTCAGCATATGCTACTATTTCTACTCGCCGGTTGGACTGTCTATCATCTGCAGTTTGATTTGAAGTAAGCGGATTCAATTCGCCGAAGTAATCCAGGCTAATAAGATCTGCATGGACACCTTTATTCAATAAGTAATTTTGAACCGCCTCTACTCTTCTTTTTGAAAGTGCTTGATTATAAGCGATATCTCCTCGGTCATCTGTATGCCCAGAAAGTTGAAGCTTAGTAAAATTTAATAATTGTACATTTTTAATCAGTTCATTGAGCACCTTTTCAGACTCCACGTCTAAAGTCGATTGATCTGATTCAAAATAAATGTAGTTGGTGGAAGCTTCCTGAGCATTAGTTTTCACCAACAATGAAGTCAATGCAAAAAGGAGGATGATGTTTTTCATTGCTAAATTTTTTGATTCACTCACTAACACGAGATTGGTTGAAAAAGGGTTGCCTAAGGGTTATTTTTTTGTTTGGCCTAATAAATACAAGCTATGAAAGACTAGCTTTTTAGCTTACAAAACAGCTAAGAACACAATCATAAAAAACTGTCTATCAGCATTTTACAAAATAAAACAATTATTACACGCAAAAAAAAAGCCCTTACAATCATTTTTTTTGTCTTTTCATTAGCCAGTTTAAATACTGAATTTAAAGTAATCCTAAAATCGAATTCCGTTTTTCAAATAAACATGATTGCTCCTTTCAATCAAAAAATTCGTTAACCAAAACTACAAATGATGATTCCAAAAATTTTACACTTTGCCCAAGGGCTCCCTCGATCTCGATTTTTTAAAAATAACTATCGGTTTCTTTTGCCTCTTTTCCTTGTGTTATTTATTCTGCCATCTTTAGTTGCTCAAGAGCTTTATTGGACAGAATATACCAGAGTACGAAAATCCGATTCGGATGGAAGTAGTACACAAACGCTGATTAACAACCCTGATAATTTTCAAGGTTTAGCACTAGACCTGGACAATGATAAAATCTATTTTCTAAATGTACAGGATGCATCCTTAGAACGATCTGATATGGATGGGTCCAATATTGAACATATTTTCACATTTCCAGGGTCGGTACCTCATGGATTCCGACATTTAGCTTTAGATCCAGCCAATGAAATGGCCTATATCGCTGATGCAGCAAATCATGAAATATCAAGAGTAAAATATGATGGTAGCGGGTATGAAATCCTAGTGGATGATTGCAGAACGGCTCATGGAGTAACACTTGATTTAGACGCTGGCAGAGTGTACTTTTCCTGCCCGAATTCCGGTGCGAAATATATTGGGGTTTCCGATCTTGATGGAGCTAATAGGGACACGATCATTACTAATGTCAAAGCTACTGGCATGTCTCTAGATGTTGCCAATGATCGGCTCTATTATTTTGATCAAAATAATGGAAGTGTAACTTATGATATAATGAGAGTTAACTTTGACGGTACAGGTAATACGTTAATCTATGATTCTCCTACATTTGCAATGACCTTACGCTATGATCCCGAAGATGATGAGCTTTGGCTCTCCAGATCTGGTGACCGTAAAATACTAAAAATGAATTCTGATGGAACAAATGCTCAAATAATAATTCATGGACTTAGTACTACGTACGATTTATCTATCGATCTACTACATGCTCCCTTGCCCGTAAAGTTAACTTACTTTAGCGCGCAAGTTTTTGAGTCGCGTCAAGTAAAGCTAGATTGGGAAACGGCCTCAGAGGATGAAAATATGGGTTTTGAAATTCAACAATCCAAAAACGGAGAAGATTGGAGAAACATTGGTTTTGTAGAAGGCCATGGTAATTCTACTCAATTGATCCAATATTCCTTTATTGATCAAAGCCCCTATCCAGGAGAAAATTATTATCGTTTAAAACAAATTGATTACGATGGAAAATATGAATTCTCTGAAATCCGTCAGGTAACCTTCCAGGCTAATATGGAAGAGTTATTAAAAGTTTTTCCAAATCCTACAACGGATCGATTTACAGTCGCCGTATTTAATGCTCAGCAGAAAAGAGCTCGAGTAAAAGTTTACGCCAGTACCGGTCAAGTGATTTGGGAACGTTCTTTTAAAGAAGGAGAAATGAACACCTACTGGGCTAAAACATTTGACCTCCCACAGGAAGAGCTTTACTTTATAAGTACTCAGGTGGGTGATAAAATAGAAACACGAAAAGTTAGTGTAATTGCAAAATACTAGTTTTTTTTAGTAGAATCTATCCTATAAAAGCAAAGCCTCCGTTGTATTCAACGGAGGCTTTTATTTTTAAAATGAAATCAGGTACTTATGCCATTTCATTAATTTTTGCACTTTTTACGGTCGTAACGATTCTTGCAGCTACTTTATAAGGATCTGCATTAGATGCAGGACGACGATCTTCTAACCAACCTTTCCATCCTTTTTCTACCGTAATAATTGGAATACGGATAGAAGCTCCTCTATCAGAAACACCATAGCTAAAATCAGTGATTGCTGCTGTTTCGTGTAATCCAGTCAAACGTTGGTCATTATATGCACCATAAACTGCAATATGCTCTTTAGTTACTGGTCTGAAAGCTTCACAAATTTGCTCATACACTTCTTTAGAACCACAAGTTCTCAAAGTATTGTTAGAAAAATTCGCATGCATTCCAGAACCATTCCAATCTCCTTTTACAGGCTTTGGATGATATTCAATATAGTAACCATACTGTTCTGTCAATCGATCTAATAAGTAACGAGCAATCCAAATTTCATCACCAGCTTTTTTAGCTCCTTTTGCAAACAATTGGAATTCCCATTGTCCGGCAGCAACCTCTTGATTGATTCCTTCAAAGTTAAGTCCGGTTGCAATACATAAATCTGCATGCTCTTCAACAAAAGACCTTCCCCAGGTATTTTTTCCTCCAACAGAGCAATAATACATTCCTTGAGGACCAGGATATCCACCAATTGGAAAACCTAGAGGTAATTGCGTATTCACATCCATGATGAAGTACTCTTGCTCGAAACCGAACCAAAAATCATTATCATCATCATCAATGGTAGCACGACCATTTGATTCATGCGGTGTACCATCAGCATTCATTACTTCTGTCATTACTAAAAATCCGTTTTCCCGAGCAGGATCCGGATAAATAGCTACAGGTTTTAACAAACAATCAGAAGAACCACCTTCTGCTTGCTTTGTAGAACTTCCATCAAAAGACCAGATTGGACAGTCTTCTAATTTACCACTAAAGTTTTCCTCAACTTTAGTTTTACTTCGCATATTTTGAGTGGGTTTGTACCCATCTAACCAGATGTACTCTAATTTGGATTTTGCCATTATAAATTATTGAATTTTAAGGAATATGAATGATTTTTTCTGTTGGTTCAATTTGGTCATTCTTGCTCCCATTAGAAGGATAAAACTTAGTTTTCTTATAAAAAGTATGCTTTGTACATTTAAACTTAATACAAAAATAAAACAGAAGTTTCAACAAACCAAGCTTTTTTAAGTACATTTAGAAGATTCACCACTTTTTTTTGATCTATACAAAATAATATTTTACATTTTTTTAGTTTGACCAACTTCTATTTGAATTCCATTAATTTCTCTTGAATTTTATTTTTAAAAGCTATATGATATTTTTTTCCACAATTTTTCTCAATTTGTGGATAACTTAAGATTTAGAAGTAATATGTTGCAATACCGCATTTTTGGGTCGTTATTTTTTATGTTATCTCTCTTCTCAGGGATAGCCCAAAGCGATACATTGCCTCCTGCTGACTCTCCTATCAATATCAATGTCATTGAGAATTATATTGAAGATACTGGTGAAGAAACGCCCTTTGATTTTAATACTGCTTTTGAAGATATTGAAGTAGTTTCCAGAAATAAATTAGACCTTAATGTAGTATCTGCAGAGGACTTAGCAGATTTACTTATTTTGAATGATTTGCAAATTCAAAACCTTATTCAATATCGGGAAAACCTCGGTGATTTTATTTCAATTTATGAATTACAAGCTGTTCCTGGTTTTGACGTCAGCACCATCAAAGATTTGCTCCCTTTTGTAACGACGAAATCCAGCCTTGATGATATTCAGTTGAATGTTTTACAAATGGCACAGCAAGGCAGCAATGAACTTTATCTTCGTTGGGGAAGATTTGTAGAACAACAAAAAGGCTATATCGTTCCAGAAGATACGACTGCTAATTACTATCTGGGAGATCCTAACCGATTATATCTGCGCTATTACAAAAATTTTGAAAATAAAATGACGTTCGGATTTACTGCCGAGAAAGACCCAGGTGAAGAATTCTTTAGAGGAAGTAATCAACAGGGTTTCGATTTTTATTCTGCTCATTTTTATTTAAAGAATTATAATAACTTTTTAAAAACACTTGCTGTTGGCGATTATACGGCTAGCTTTGGACAAGGCCTGATTCTCTATACTGGTTTTGGAAGAGGAAAAGGAAATGAGGTTTTAAAAATAAAAAGAAACCGAAGAACGATTAAAAAATATTCCTCCGTTAATGAAGCTAATTTCTTAAGAGGTGCTGCTGCAACCTTAGGGTTCGGAAAACATATCGAATTTACAGCTTTGGCTTCTTCCCGAAACCGAGATGCAAACATTCCTTTGTTAGAAGATTTGGAAGATCCGGAAATACAATCTTTTACTTCTTTACAGTTGAGTGGAAATCATCGAACTGCTGCAGAAATTGAAGATGAAAAATCTATAAAAAGTACGAAAATCGGAGGTTCTTTACAATATAAAAAGCGTGGTTTCAAACTAGGAGTCAATAGTTTATACGGAACCTTTGATCGTAGTTTCCAACGAAGTACCGTTCCTTATAATCAATTCTTTTTTGCTGGAGATAAGATCCTAAACCTGAGTACTGATTATAGTTGGGTCTATAAAAATTTAAACTTTTTTGGCGAAACTGCTATGAGTGATAATGGCGCAGTAGCAACGATAAATGGCTTAATTGCAGGTATTGATCGTCGCATTCATGTTTCCATTCTTCATCGTAAATTTCCGGTTGATTATCAGGCGCTTGATCCGAATCCTTTGGCAGAAACGGGTGGCGCTAGAAACGAGTCTGGGCTTTATATGGGAATCGAAATTAAACCTTCTGTTAAATGGACCATTAAAGGGTATTTTGATACTTACAAACACCCCTGGCTTCGTTCTAATGCAGATGCGCCCTCATCTGGTCATGAACTTCGTGGACAGGTAATTTATAAAATAAAAAGAAAACTCGAAGCCTATGTTGAGGTTCGGAATGAAGTTAAATTTACCAATACTCCAGACAATGAAACCAACCTTGATTTTCTATCGGAAGCACAACTTTTTCAAACAAAAATGCATGTTGCTTTTAAAGCCAGTGAAGCTTTAGAAGTTCGAAACAGAATTCATTTTGGTTTTTATCAAACGGAAGGAGCTGATAGACTTGGAGGCATAATGGTTTACCAGGATGTTCTTTATAAACCCATTGGCTTTCCACTTTCTTTTACTGCCCGGTTTGCTCTATTTGATACAGATGATTTTAATATTCGCTTTTATGCCTACGAAAACAATTTGCTCTATACCCAGTCCATTACAGCCTTAGCTGGAAAAGGCGCTCGCTATTATCTGAATTTACGGTTCAAAGGTATTCGGAATATGACGATCGAAGCCAGGGTTGCTCAAACCAGATATCGAGATCGGGACGTGATTAGTACAGGGCTTAATCAAATTCAGGGTAATAAAAGAACTGAGGTATCCGCACAGATTAAGTATAAGTTTTAGGTGTTTGGTGGATAAAAACACTTAAACGAAAACCGAAAAACTAACCCCGAAAGACGTCGGTTCAACTATTCATACAATAAATACTTTTTCCTTTTCTGTTTAAAACTTTGAAGCTCTTTCTGCCAGCCTGCTCTAATCGAAGCAGCATCCAGTCCACTCAAAATCTGCATCCTTAATTCATCTGTACCTGCCAGTTTATCAAAGAATTTATTTTTTAAAAAGAATTCCTTTCCTTTTGGAAAAGTTTTATAATAATTAATCAGATAATTTAGATTTAATTGGCGTTCACCTAGAATGATCTCCTTTTTTATGGTGCTTAAATCATAGCCAAAACATTCTTTGTCTTTAAACTTTGGATACTTCGCTCCAGGCATCGACTTCGGTGTGTATGAAAAACTGCCTCCTTTATAATCTGGATGTCCATATACTTGAAATTGTTTGTTCGTGCCGCGGCCCACATTTACGGTTGTCCCTTCAAAAAAGCAAAGCGAAGGATACAAATAGATTGATCGATTATTGGGTAAATTAGGGGATGGTTTAATCGGCAGTTCATAAACCCTTTGATGCGAATAATTTTCACATTCTATAACTTGTAGATTACATTGAATTCCATTCTTCAACCAGCCTTCACCATTGACCATTTTTGCATACTCCCCCACTGTCATACCATGAACCACCGGTACTTGATGTAAACCAACAAAAGATTCAAATCCTTTTTTCAAAACAGGTCCATCAACATAATGTCCATTCGGGTTTGGACGATCCAACACCATAAAATCCACCTCGTTTTCTGCACAAGCTTCCATAACATATGACATGGATGAAATGTAAGTGTAAAAACGAGCGCCGACATCCTGAATATCAAAAACAACGATATCAATTCCTGCTAATTCTGCTATACCTGGTTTCTTTTTCTTACCATATAAAGAGATCAATGGAACACCAGTTTTAGTATCTTTTCCATCTTTCACCTGCTCTCCGGCATCTGCCTTTCCTCGAAATCCATGTTCTGGTGCAAAAATTTTCTTGACATTTACGCCAAGGCTAATCAGAGAATCTGCTAAATGTGTTTCACCAATAGTTGATGTTTGATTAACTAACAAAGCAACACTTTTCCCTTTCAATAATGGTAAATAAGTTGCTGTTTGGCTAGCTCCTGTTTGCAGAACCCTGGATTCAGCAGGCACCTCTGTATCAATCACTGTGCTGCCTAAATCATTGGAAGTTTCATTAGAAACTGGTTTTGATGAATCGCAGGAACTAAACATAAAAAAAAGAAGGGTGAGAATTTTAATATTTGAAAGCATCATTGTAATTTGCATTTATAACGCAGGAATACTAATGAAGCCATAGGTTTCTAGTGTCCTGCGTTTTTTTATTTCTACAAGTTCTTAAACTATTATTGCAAATATAAGTTTTAGATTCGTTCATAAAAAACAAAAGTCTTTAGCTCAAAGCTATTATAATGGCAAAAAAGAAAAAAATATACGCTGTTGTTGATATTGAAACCACCGGAGGGCGGTCTAATAGGGATAAGATAACGGAGATTGCAGTGGTCCGACATGATGGAGAGAAAATTTTAGATACCTATCAAACTTTAATCAATCCAGAAACTGCCATCCCTTATAATATCGTCCAAATCACTGGTATCACCCAGGATATGGTCGCTGATGCGCCTCGTTTTTTTGAGGTTGCAAAGAAAATTGTCGAGATGACTGATGATGCTATTTTCGTAGCCCATAATGTTCGTTTCGATTATAATTTTTTACAACAAGAATTCAAACGACTGGGCTATACTTTTTCAAAAAGACAATTGTGTACGGTTCGTTTGTCACGAAAAGCCTTCCCTGGTCTACCCTCCTATTCATTAGGCAATTTGATTAAGTATTTTAAAATAAAAGTCAAAGACCGACACCGAGCATATGATGATGCAATTGCTTCAGCGAAATTATTAGAGATGGCACTCAATCAAGATGGCAGTGAAGAGAAAATACGCAGCCTGGTTGACCTTGGTATAAAAGAATCCCAATTACCTGAAAACATCACACTAGAAAAGCTACATGATTTACCAGAAGAATGCGGTGTATATTATTTCCATGATAAAGCTGGCGATTTGGTATATATTGGAAAAAGTATCAACATTAAAAAACGAGTGATGGAACATTTTGCCAATCGAACACGCAAAGGTGAAATCCTCCAAAAAAGTGTTCATGAAATTTCTTTCGAAATCACTGGCAGCGAATTAGTTGCTTTGCTCAAAGAATCGCATGAAATAAAATACCATCACCCAAGTGTTAATCGAGCTCAAAGAGCTCGCAATTTTCAACATGTCATCCATCAATATACCAATGATGATGGATACCTCTGCATAGATTACAAAAAACCGAAAGCTAAAGAACGAGCGAAGCTCAATATTCTAAGAGCCTTTCCAACTCAAACCTCTGCTCGTGGCAATATCAATAAACTACTGGAAGAATTTGAACTTTGCCAATTGTATTGTAATGTCAATCCGGGCTCAAAGCCTTGTTTCTATTATCACCTCCATAAATGTACCGGCGCTTGCATAGGAAAAGAAAGTCCTGAAGATTATAATGCCCGAGTTTTGGAAGCAGTGGATACCATTTCTATGGACTTTGAAGGTGATTTTATTCTTATAGATAAAGGAAGAACAGATGATGAAATTTCAGTGATCTTGGTGGAAGAAGGACAATATCGAGGTTTTGGTTTTATTGACAAGGAGGATAGCAATGAGGGTATTGAAGTTTTAAAAGATGCCATCAAGCCTTACAATCATAATCCAGAAGTGGTTGGCTTTATCCAACGTTTTATGGCAAAAGGAAAAATCCAAAAGATAATTGAATTGGGTGTGAACAATCGAAGATAAACCAATGTTTCCTATTCAAATACAGAATTAACTGGCGTTCAAATGTTAAAGTATACTCCAATTAACATCTATTAACACAAGTCTGTGCAACGTTTTGTATTTTGATTCGTCTTCTAAAAAAGAACTCACATAGTCTATATATTTCTTAACCCGTTAAAATTTGTAAGACTTATGAAAAAAAGTACTACTACTTTTCTAAGTTGCCTTGCATTGCTACTCTTTTTGAGCCCGGCAATTTTTGCGCAACAGACGACCACCGAAAGTTCAGATAACATTATTATTATTCAAAAAGCAACAGGCCAGGATGGTGTGATCGAAATAGATCGGCAATCGCTTGAAAAAGGTGAAAAACTCAAAACGTACCTAGACCAATTGAATATAGAGAAAATTAATGGAGAGGTCAAAATTGAAGTACATTCTGATACGGAATCCGTAATGGAGATTGAAAAATCAGGAGATGAAGAGACTATTTTCTTTTTCAGATCTGCAAAGTCAGATCACGCTAAAGTAGAAGAGCTTGAAAAACTTGTCATTACTCTAGAGGATGATTTTGCCAAAGGATTAACCAACAAAAAACCACTTTTAGGAGTCTATTCTCAGGATGGTGATCAAGGTGTTTTAATTACTGGTTTAGTTCATAATGGCGGTGCTAAGCAAGCAGGAATTAAGGAAGGCGATATCATTACGAAATTAAATGATCAAGCCGTTTTTACTTCCGCTGATTTGAGAAATGTTATTGGTCAGTATCAACCAGGAGAAACCCTGACCGTTGATTTAATTCGAGATGGCACAGCAATGCAATTGCAATCTACACTTGGTGAAAAAGAAACTAGAAGAAGTCATCACCGAAGATATTACAGCTATGATAATAGCAACGATTATTATTACAATAGTATGCAGGATAGAAATCCATGTGATGTCTTTATTGGTGTATACACAAGCGATACTCGAAACGGCTTGACCGTCCACAACATCATTGCTAACACACCTGCAGACCGATCCAATGTACAAGATGGTGATAAAATAGTAGCTATTGATGATGTGGAAGTGAGCAACCATAAAGAGCTAACTACTCAAAGAGATTTACACCAGCCAGGTGATTACTTTACATTGAGTATTATCAGAAATGGTCAGCCAATGGAAATTGATGCACAGTTTGAAGCTTGTCCAACAACGGAAGAAATAACAAAAATTAAAGAGGAAACTCCTGAAGTTCCAGAAACGGTTGTTCCGGAGATTGACCTTACTCAAAATACTTTGAGTTTAGAAAGTTTTAATGCCTTTCCAAATCCTACTTATGGTCCTGTAAATGTAAAATTTAAAGGAGAAGCTGTACCTACCATCGTTCGATTGACTGATGTAACTGGTAAAGTGGTTTATGAGGAGAGCTTGCAAAATTTTGATGGGATCTACAATAATGTCATCAATTATAAGAATGCAAAACCTGGAACATTAATACTTACGATACAACAAGATCAAAAAGTATTTAGCGAGTCTTTGGTTTTATTACCAAGAGCGTAGGTTCTCGCTTCGCGAGAAAATGATAGTCCCGACACGTCGGGAAATGATAGTTCTCGCT
>CAYXQH010000079.1:0-14216 GCA_964467425.1 uncultured Saprospiraceae bacterium | reverse complement strand
CTGAAAGAAATACGAAAAGATTTAGGTTCCGGAAAACAAATGAATCGTTTACTACAAGGAGATGTCGGAAGTGGAAAGACTATCGTAGGCCTCATGTGTATGTTGATTGCGTTGGACAATGGCTTTCAATCTGCCCTAATGGCGCCTACTGAAATCCTGGCACAGCAGCATTATATTTCAATTATGGAATATGTCAAAGGGCTTGGCATTCAAGTTGGCTTTTTATCCGGAAGTGTAAAAGGAAAAAAGCGGAAAGAACTTTTGAAGTTGCTCGAACAAGGAGACATTCATATTTTAATAGGCACACATGCTTTATTAGAAGATCCTGTTGTTTTTAAAAATATTGGTCTGGCAATCACTGATGAACAGCATCGGTTTGGTGTTGCGCAAAGGGCTCGACTATGGAAAAAAGGAAAAGGAAAACCACCCCACATTCTGGTCATGACGGCAACACCTATACCACGAACGTTAGCAATGACGCTTTATGGAGATTTAGATGTTTCCGTGATTGATGAACTTCCTCCGGGTAGAAAGGAAATCAAAACACTTCATCGAACAGAAAACCATCGCTTACGTGTTACTGGTTTTATGAGAGAAGAAATTAGTAAGGGGCGACAAGTCTATGTTGTTTTTCCATTAATCGAAGAGTCCGAAAAGCTTGACTTACAAAACCTGGAGCAGGGTTATGAAAACCTTCTCATTGATTTTCCAATGCCGGAATTTCAGATATCTGTCGTTCATGGTCGAATGAAGCCCAAGGATAAAGATTTTGAGATGCAGCGTTTTGTAAAAGGAGATACTCAAATCATGGTAGCTACTACTGTTATTGAAGTAGGCGTCAATGTTCCAAATGCTTCTGTCATGATTATAGAAAACACCGAACGATTTGGTCTTTCGCAATTGCATCAATTAAGAGGACGAGTCGGTAGAGGGGCCGAGCAATCATATTGTTTATTAATGTCCAGTTTTAAACTATCTCATGAAGCTCGAGAGCGTATTCAAACAATGGTTAGAACAAATAATGGATTTGATATTGCTGAAGCAGACTTAAAACTACGAGGCCCCGGAAATATTGAAGGAACTCAGCAAAGTGGTATTCTTAATTTTAAAATTGCCGATATCGCTAAAGATGGTAGAATTCTTCAAACAGCGAGAGAGATTGCAGCGCGTATATTAGATAGTGATCCTAAGCTCGAGAAGCCGATCCATCAGAGATTGAGGTACTTTATTGACAACCATGGGAAGAAACTTAAAATGTGGAGTATGATAAGTTAAGGAGAGCTAAAAAGGGTCAAGAAATTAAAAAGCCATTATTTACTTAAGCCTTTAGCCATGTATAACTCCTTAACCTCTTATAAAAAGTCCTAGTAAATAGTTAAAATCGAGACGCTTTGTTAATTTGAAGTTAACATTGTGGAAAGATTGTAGTAATTTTGGTAAATTGATATAAGTGCGAAATCAAGCACTAAGTGGAACTTTACATACGTTTATGACATTAATGAAAATCGCAGGAAAACAACTCATATCCATGGTGCTTACCATGATAGTGATTATATCGACAGCTACGGCATGTGCTAATCTGAATCAGTTAACTTCTGATCATCCTAAAAAGTCTGGTAAAACGAATCCTTATGGCTCTTTTACGGAAGGTCCTCATGTGTTTTATAAAAAAGGAAAAATACATGTTAAAAAAGTTCACTTTTCTGATGCTGGTGTAAAACTAGATGAACAGGTATTCGAATCTAAAGAAGATTTACCTCTATTAACCTGCGTGGTGGACGATAAAAAGCAAACGTCCTTTGAAGTTACGCTTCAACATACTTTTAAAAGTCCAGCTACAACTTATAAACAACCAGAGAAATTATATGCTATTTCTGATATAGAAGGAAACTTTGATGCTTTTTCCAAAAACCTACAAGGCAACAAGATCATTAATTCGAAGTTGGAATGGATCTATGGAAAAGGGCATTTGGTTTTGGTTGGTGACTTTTTTGATCGTGGAAAAAATGTAACGCCTGTCCTATGGTTAATCTATAAACTAGATCAAGAAGCTAAAAAAGCTGGAGGGATGGTTCACTTTATCGTTGGTAATCATGAGGAAATGAATATGCGTGGTGATCTTCGATATGTCAAAGACCGATATATCAAAGCTGCAAAAGTAATGAAGGTTACCTATCCTGCAATCTATTCGAAGAGCACGGAATTAGGAAGATGGTTAAGAAGTAAAAACATCATCGAAAAAGTAGGTCATACCATTTTTGTTCATGGAGGATTAAGTCCTAGAATGGCGCTTTCGAGAATACGACTGGAAGATATGAATATGTATGCCCAAAAATATTATGGCATGGAAGAATATCGCATTGAAGAAAAAGGAGGGGTTGCAAAGGCTGTATTCAGCAAAGAGGGTCCAATGTGGTACCGTGGTTATTTTGTAGAAAAACTTTCACAAAAAAGTGTTGACAATACGCTTAACCTTTATGGTGCAAAGCATGTGGTAGTAGGACATACCATCGTCCCTCAAGTTTCCAGTCTTTTTAAAGGGAAAGTAATTGCAATAGATGTTAAACATGATATTTCTTTACTTGAAAATACGCCAAGCTCTTTATTAATTCTTGATGGTAAATTGTTTGCTACTAATTCAAAAGGTAAAAAAAGTAAAGTAGAATCTTTTATGACAGAAGATATTGTCCGCAATGCTTTTGCTTCTGTTAGAGATGGAGATATAAATGGTGTAAAAAAGTTTTTGAAGACTAATGATAAAGGTCGTATTAATAAAGTTTTCTTTAGCAAACGTGTCACCTTACTTCAAGCAGCTATACTACACAATCAAGTCGAAGTAGTAAGCTACTTATTAGATAATGGCGCAGACATTGAAATGCTTTCTGGAAACATGACTCCATTGATGCACGCTATTGAAGGAAATAATGCTAAAATTATCGACATTCTTATCAACAGAGGTGCCAATATCAACGCCTTGAATTTGCAAAAGAAAACACCGCTTTTCTTTTGTGCCGAACACAATAATGTTGAAGTCGCTAAAATCCTTGTCAAGAATGGAGCACGCTTAGATATGAAAGATAAAAAAGGAAGAACAGCAGAAGAATATGCTATAAAAAATGATAGTAAGAAAGTGGCGGTTTATTTGAAGAGTTGTAGTAACTAAAGTTCTACAATCGTTAGTCAGTCTTCCTTGTTCTTAAATCTGTTTGATTGCAGAATGACGATTTACGAACACCGAATCTTAAATTCTTTACTCTTGTTTCCACTATAATGGAGTACTATTTTTCAGTTTCCATTCTAGAATTCATCTCCGGACTGGTATATCTTTTCCATTTTACATTACCTCTTCTTTTTCCATTTTTTTCTTTAGCAAGGATGGTGCTTTGAATCTAGGTCCGTGAATTTTTTCCAACTCCTCACATTTTTCAATAAAGTTTTTCACTCCGTAATCATTGATATATTGGAGTACCCCTCCTTTAAATGACGGAAATCCGAAACCGTAAATACTACCAAGGTTTGCTTCTGGGACAGAATGGATTATTTTTTCCTGTAAACACCAAACGGCTTCTATTACCTGCGCAAATAAAAAGCGATCCATAATATCTTTTTCCGAATACTCTTTTATCTCCTTTGGAAAATGTTCACTCAAACCATCCCAAAGTTTTATTTCATCTGCGTTGGAGTAATCATAAAAACCAGCTTTTGCTGCCTGCCCAGGTCTGGATAATTCGTTCACCATTTTATGAAGCACCGAAACGGCTGGATGTTGAATATACTTAGGCCCGTAGTTTACCGATGCCTGATTTTCATATTTCAACACTAGTTTCGAAGATAGCTCATCTGCTAATTCTAAAGCTCCTTTTGGCATCCCTGCTTGTCTTCCAAGATTTTCGATCAATGCCGGAGGATAACCTTCTTCCAACATAATAAGTCCTTCCAGGATATAAGTATTCTGAACTCTAGATGCAAAAAAGCCCCAGCTATCTTTAACGATAATTGGTGTCATTCGCATTTTTTTGACAAAATCAAAAGCTCTGGCAATCGTTTCATCCGACGTTTTTTCTCCTTTTACAATTTCCACCAAAGGAATTTCTTCAACGGGTGCGAAAAAATGTAAACCGATATAATTTTCTGGTCTGGAAGAAGAATTTGCCAGTTTTGTAATTGGAATTGAAACCGTGTTAGAGGCTAAAAAAGCATATTCATCCATGTGCACCTCTGATTCTCTAGTCACCTTTGATTTGACCATTTCATTTTCAAAAACACACTCCAGGACCAAATCACAGGTTTTAAAATCCTCAAAAGATTCGGTTGTAATAATTTTATCTAATAACTTATTTTTATCTGTCTCCAACAGTTTCTCTTCTTCAACCAGTGCCGTTAGTTTTTGATCACTAAATGCTTTACCTCGATCTGCGATTCCTTTAGATACATCTTTTAAAACGACATCCATATCTTTCATTATACAAAGGTAAGCGATCCCGCTACCCATTCTTCCTGCACCAACAATCCCAATCTTTTTAGGTCTAAATTTCCCTATTCCTTTTGGACGATTTGCACCTTCTTTTATAGCATTCAAATCAAACCAAAAAGCTTTGATCATATTTTTAGTTTCTTTACTCAAAAGCAATTTCGTAAAGTATCGACTTTCAATTCTACATGCTGTATCAAAATCAACTTTTGACCCTTCTACCAAAGTATTCAAAATCGCTTTTGGTGCCGGAAAATTATTTTTGTAGCCATTTGCCAGGCTGGCAGAAATCATACTTACTGCTCTTGCTAGTCGATCATCATTAATGGTACCTCCAGGGATTGATCCATTTTCTTTATCCCAGGGTCTTCTACCCTCTTTGATCGATAAAATATAATCTCGGGCTTTTTCTATCATCTCTTCTTTATCCTCTGCTATTGCATCAACAATACCAGCCTCCAGCGCTTCCTTTGGAGTATAGCTTTTTGCTTTAGTTAAGACTGAAAAGGTTTTTTCAAGCCCCAAGGTCCAGAGCATTCTTATCACTCCTCCACTCCCTGGCATCAAACCTAAAGATACTTCCGGATGCCCTAATTTTATTTTTGGATTATTCAATGCGATACGATAATGACAAGCCATTGCCATTTCAAAACCAGAACCAAGTGCAGTACCATTAATTGCTGCAACGACAGGAACACCAGGGCTTTCTAAATCTCTAAAAAACTGCTTAAGTGTTTGAGAAAACTGATATACTTCTTCTGCGGAAGTTGCCTTGTATAAGTATTCTAAATCGCCTCCTGCCAAAAATGTTTTTTTCCCAGAAGTAAGGATCACCCCTTTTAATGCGCCTTTTTCTTTTTCTTCTTTTAAATGTTGTAAAACAGGAACAAACGCTTTTCCAACTTCATGATTAATCACGTTTACTGAGCGACCTTTCATATCAAGCGTAAGGGTAACGATTTGGTCTGTGTCTTTACTGTAGTGGATCATTGATGAATATTATATTTTTTATTTTTATTTTTTACTATTTGAAGTTTTAAACTTGAAGCAGTAAAAATAAATTATACGCGTTCGATGATGGTGGCGATTCCCATTCCTCCGCCCACGCACATGGTTACTAAGCCTGTTGAAAGGTCTCTTCGTTCCAGTTCATCTAACAAGGTGCCCAAAAGCATCGTCCCTGTTGCACCAAGCGGATGCCCTAATGCTATCGCGCCACCATTTACATTTAGCTTGTCGTCGTCAATTTTTAATTCGCGCTGTGCTTTAAGGACAACAGAAGCAAAGGCTTCATTAACTTCCCAAAGATCAATATCTTTTGCCTTCATACCTACTTGTGTCAAGGCTTTCTGGCTTGCAGGTGTTGGCCCAGTCAACATAATGGTTGGTTCGGAACCAACAACTGCAGCTGAAATTATTTTTGCTCTAGGCTTCAGACCTAAGCTTGTGCCTGCTTCTTTTGAACCAATCAAAGCTAAAGCTGCACCATCAACAATTCCCGATGAGTTTCCTGCCGTATGCAAGTGGTGAATTTTTTCAACGAAAGGGTATTTTTTTAATGCCATAGCATCAAATCCTCCGACACCCATTTTTTCAAATGCGGGTTTCAACGTTCCTAGCTTTTCCACATTTGTACTCGGTCGGTAAGCTTCATCCTTTTCTAAAACTAGCAACCCATTTTTATCATAAATTGGAATAACAGATTTTTGGAAATGATTTTGTTCCCAGGCATTGGCTGCTTTTAATTGTGATTGCATTGCAAAAGTATCCAATGTTTCTCTCGTAAAGTCTTCAATGGTTGCAATTAAATCCGCAGAAACCCCTTGTGGCACATAGCCAATTTTGCCAGAGACTTCGGGATCATAGATCAAAGCACCACCATCACTCCCCATTGGTACTCTACTCATACTTTCCACTCCACCTGCGACAATCAGATTTTCCCATCCCGATCGAATTTTCATAGCAGCCAGATTAACGGATTCCAAACCTGATGCACAAAAACGGTTCAATTGTACACCAGCAACGCTATTAGCCCAACCTGCATATAATAAAGCTGCTTTTGCAATGTCTGCTCCCTGGTCACTCACTGGCGTTACACAACCTATGAGTACATCTTCCACCTTTGAGGTATCCAGATTATTTCGCTTTTGCAATTCCTCCAAGGCACTTGCAAGTAATTCGATAGGCTTTACTTCATAAAGGGCACCTCCCGGTTTCCCTTTGCCTCTGGGGGTTCTTAATGCATCAAATATATAGGCTTCAGTCATGAGTTAAGATAGTTAATAGTTTAAGTAGGCTTAAGAGGTAAAGTATCTTGTTTTTTTTTAAACGGTGTTAATTTTCAATTGTTGTCTTTTTTAAACGAAACCATCTCCCATTCCTCCTTGTTTATCCAGCATTTGTTTTGCCCACTTTTGAAATTTCTTATTTAATTTTGCGTACTCTTCTGTATAGCCGCAATCTGTACAAAAATACCGATCAATGACCGCACTGGCCATTCCCCATTTATTGATAGCTCCAATGGAGCTTTGCGAATAAGGTGTACCTTCAAACTTTACAATCGCAGTTGAATTACATTTTGGGCAAATGTGAGAGGTTTTCATGTTTTTAAAACTTTATGTGGTTATGTTTAAAAAGGAAGCTTTTGTAAGTCAACGTTTCCGCCAGAGAGTATGATTCCAATTTTCCTACCTTCGAACTTTGTTTTTTCTCTTAATAAAGCTGCAAATGGAACAGCACAAGATGGTTCGATAATGACCTTCATTCGTTCCCAAATTAAGCGCATTGCGGAAATAATTTCTTGTTCTTCGACGCGTATAATTTCTTGGACATGTTTTTGAATAATGGGAAAGTTTATATCTCCAAGTTCTGTTCTCAAGCCATCTGCGATAGTATCTGCGGAATCATTTGTCTCAATTTTTCCACTTTGTAAAGAACGAAAAGCGTCATCCGCTTCGAAAGGTTCTCCGCCAATTGTTTTACAATCATTCCCCAAGAAGTGTGCAGCAAGTGCAGTGCCTGCCAATAATCCTCCTCCCCCTACTGGTGTAAATATATAATCCAGATCAGATTGTTCTTCTAATAATTCCATTGCCGCTGTTGCATTCCCAAGAATCACATCCAGATCATTGGACGGGTGTAAAAAAGTAGCTCCTTTTTCATCTTTAATCCGATCAGCATTTGCCTGCCGATCCTGGATCGTTGGAGGACAAATCGTAATCTGTCCACCATAGCCTTTCACAGCAGCTTTCTTGACCTCCGGAGCTGTTGAAGGCATCACAATGTAAGCAGGTATGCCAACACTTTTTGCAGACAGTGAAACAGCTTGAGCAAAGTTGCCGGAGGAATGCGTTACGACACCTCTTTGTTGTTGTTCCTTGCTTAAATTAAGAATAGCGTTTGCAGCACCTCTCATTTTAAATGCTCCCATTCTTTGAAAATTTTCACATTTAAAATAAACTTCCGCACTTGTCATTTCATTCAACAAGCGAGAAGAAAGAACAGGAGTTCGATGAATAAATGGCTTAATTCGATGATGAGCGTCTAATAAGTCCTTTCTAAGCATTTTGGTACGTCTTTTCAGGTCAAAATTATATGGCACTAATGGGAAATTATATTCGGCAAATCTAAACATTTTAGATACACTTTGCGTAAACTCTATACTTATCATTCATTTAGAATGAAGTGAATTTATCAAAAGCAACGATGTTATTATGACATCAAAAGTAAATAAAATCGAGGTAAACTCCGCGTTGACCTTATCAGAAATTACAAGAATAAAATTACTCAACAGAGTGGTTTTGATCTTTACTTCTGGTGTGGTGGTAAAATTGATTTTAGAGTTATTTTCGAAAGATATTACGGGAATAATCATTACACTTTGTATTACTACTACTTTTCTATTGACTTTAGTCTTCAATTATTTTAAGCAAGTTCGCCTTGCCCAAATCTATTTCACTTTTATTCTTACGGTCTGCTTATCCTTACTCAACATTTTATTTGGTCCGGGTTTTGGTTCTGAATTTGGTTTTTTTCCTTTAATTATCATGGCCATTATTTTTTTCAAAAAGCATATCCATAAAGCATTATGGTTTATATTTTTTATTGGTAGCTATGCTAGTACTTCACTGTACTTACAATACAATGACCCAATTCTACTTTCTAATCTAAGTAATTCAGCTTTTTTGTTTATGTTCATTGTCAGTAGCTTTTCGGTTTTTTTAATGAGCATGGCTTTTATCCGAGAAAATGAGCGCTTTGAGTTTCAAACCAATAATCTTTTAAAATCATTGAACAAAAACAATAAGACATTAGAAAAGACCAATAGCGAACTTGAAAATGCCAATAATGAGTTAGAAAAATTTGCTTACGTTGCTTCTCATGATTTAAAAACACCATTACGAAACATCAATAGTTTCTTGATGTTGATTCAGCGCAAAATCAAACAAGGTAAGACAGAAGAAATAAATGAGTATTTGGAATTCGCCAGTTTGAATGCGAAACGGATGCATGGCTTGATTCAGGATATACTGGAATTCTCGCAAGTAAACAAGGATAAGGTTTCTTTTGAAAATAAAGACCTCAATCAAATTTTAGAGCAAGCAATTTCTAACCTACATGATTTGATCCATGAAAAAAAGGTAGTTATTGAAAAGCAAACTTTACCTCCTATTTTTTGTAACGCATCTCAAATTACTTCTCTTTTTCAAAACCTCCTGGAGAATGGTATTAAATACAATGAGAGTGAGACGCCTACTATAAAAATTGAATACATTGACAGTCATGTTGAACATGAAATATACATAAATGACAATGGTATCGGCATTGAAAAAGAATACCTGGAAAAGGTTTTTGAAATGTTTTATCGTCTACACAATCAAGGAGAATATTCCGGGACGGGTATTGGTCTAGCTTCCTGTCGAAAGATTGCTACTTATCACGGTGGCACCTTAAATGTTGCTTCTATACCAGGCAAAGGTTCCACTTTTTGTGTAAGCTTACCTAAGCATAGTCAAGATAATAGTTTGAAGAAAGAAATTGCATTGAACTTTCCGAATTAAATTTACTGGAGCAGTTTCGAAAGTAATTCTGCTTTACTTGTCACCTCAAATTTCTGGTAAATATTTTTCAAATGATATTTAACTGTATTAATTGAAATAAAAAGATTTTCAGAAATCTGCTTATTAGATTGTCCTTTCACCAATTCTTCAATTAGTTTTAATTCTTGTTTTGTAATCCGATCAGGAATCCGGGCCTGGTCCAAGCCTTTGCCTTTTTGCTGCCTTTGAAAATTACTAAGTGCAAGAGAAATAGTTGTCAAAAGTGTTCGATCCTGAAAAGGCTTAACAAGATAACCATAAGGGCTATGCAACTGAGCTGCTTCCAGGGTTTCTTCATCTGAAAAAGAGGTCAAGAATATAAAAGGTATGTTGTATTTTTCGTGGACCACTTCTGCGATATCTATTCCACTCATTCCCGTTCCGAGGTAAATATCCAGAATGATAAAATCTGGTGTTCTGTTTTTTAAAAAATCTAAAGCCATTGATCCATCATGAGCGACACCAACAATAGTGTAACCTTCACTTTTTAAAAGTGAAGAAATATCTTTCGCTATAATTGGGTCATCTTCTACAACCAGCACTTTTACCGTATTCATCTAAGCTGCTTTTTTATATTTTCGAATCAACATATCAACTTGCGTTCCGTTACTCACTTCTATCGCTAATTCCGCATCCAATTTAAGCTTAAATGCATCAATTAAATCATAACCAAAAGAATCGCCTTCCATCACTTTTTCTGGGTTTTTAATTCCGATACCATTGTCTGCTACAGAAAGCAGGAGTCCTTCCGTTGTTTCTTTAAGACTGACTTCAATAAAGCCTTCCCGATCACCTGGAAAAGCGTACTTCAGAGAGTTCGTAATTAATTCGTTTAAAATCAAGCCGAGTGGAACGACACTATCAACATCGAGATTAAGATTATCAATATTGGTTTTCAATTTAATTTGATCGGAAGAAATGTTGTAGGTATTGAATAGACTTTTACATAATTTATCAAAATAATCTTTGACTTCGATTCCCGTAAGGTTGTCTTTTTTATAAAGATTTTGATGAATCAAGGACATAGAATGTACACGTGTTCGACCATCTTTGATGGCCTCTAATGCTACATCATCTTTGATTTTTCTGGATTGCAAGGCTAATAACGAAGAGATTACCTGAAGATTATTTTTCACTCGATGATGAATTTCTTTAAGCAGAATATTTTTCTCTTGTAGTGACTTGGTGATGATTTCGTTTTGCTGATTGATTTTTTTATTTCGTCCAAACAAGGTCCAAAGCAATCCAGCAAGGATCGCAAGTGCTGCCGTGCCTCCATAAATTATCCATCGTTGGAAGCTAAGCTGAGAAGCCTGTAGTTCATCTTCTAATTCTAACTGAGCGATGAGTTGTTCTTTCTTTTCGGTTTGATATACTGTTTCTAAATTCTCCGCAACCTGCGTTCGCTGAATACTATAAAGGGAGTCTTTCAAATACCTATACTTTTCTAAAGCAAATGCTTGTTCTTTATAATTTTTTATTTTTTTATTATAGATCGCTTTATAAGCATATAAAGCAGACATCGTATATAAATCATTAATTTTTCCACCATTTACAAAAGCCTCATCAAGTAGTGCTGGAATTTTGTTCAAATTATCCTCATGCAAATATTCCTGTAATTTTCCTCCTAAAAAAAGGACATATCTCGGATCATCTTTTTTAAAGTCAGATTTCTTTACTTCATTTAGCAGCTCTTTTGCTTTTCCATATTCTTTCTGTTTAAAATAAATATCTGCAAGCATTGTTTTAGCATAAGGAACAGCTATATCTTGATTAGCTTCCTTTAAAACTTCTAACCCATGTTTTGCCTTAGCTTCTGCTTCCTTTAAGTTGCCATCACTCAATTCAATTCTACTTTGCAAAATATAGGTTCGCCCAAGAGACCTTTTCGCTGTATTTTTTTTCATAAAAACAGCACTGTCCGCATAGACTCTTGCTTTATCATAGTTGTAGATTTGCATATACATAGAAGCCAAATTATAAAACGTTGCGGATCTCCGAATGTGCTTTAAATCTGCTTTTTCCAGAGCTAACAAATAGTAATGTATCGAAGAATCTATTTGCCCGGTCTTACTATACAATATCCCTAAGCCATTATAATGTCTTCCAATATTTGAATCTCCATTAAAAGCATAACTATCTTCATATTGAGATGCCAAGTGAAAATAATACAAAGCAGAATCTCTTTCGCCAAGGCTTGTATACATATTTCCTAAAGCATCGATTTGTGTAAAAACTTCACCTCGCTCGTTTATTTTTTTAAAGTAGGGTATTGCTTTTTTATAGTTGGGAATAGCTGCCCGATATTCTTTTTCCATTCTCAGCATCTCTCCTCGAGAATTATTAGCAGCACCGATATAATAGTCATCGTTTGTTGCTATCGCAATTTGCTCCATCGAATCAATCCGTGCATACACCAAGTCAAAATCTTTTTGGCCAAGTGCTTCGTAGACCTTATCCATCATTATTTTTGCTGGAGTCTCTTTCAAACTATTTCCGGAAGGTTTGTGTTGAGCAGAAAGCGGACAGAGGAAGGAAATCAGTAGGATACCTTGAAATAACAGTGTTACTATTTTTCGTTTAAAAAGCATTGTTTCCGTTGTTTGGTTTCAACTCTAAAATACATAATTAATCTTAGCTATTGGGAATTATTCTTTATAAGTTACAAACTTGTAACTATTAAGTGCTTTCAAATTTCGCCTTCATATTGCCATAATCTTTAGCTGGTTCAAATTTGAAAGTGTAAAAGGTTTTTTAAAAGTATACAGGGTTCTTGCTAGAATTCCTAAAGATCAAGAAATAAGACTTTCCTTGTCCTACCTCAATGGGTAGGTTCTACAAAATATTTGTCCTGGTCCTTTATGAAACTACCCCAAAGAGTAGGATAACCTTTTCTACTTGAATATACATTTGTATCTGTATTCATCAAAAAAACCAAAACAACCATGAGAAAAATTATAGTATTAGCCATTCTCCTATGGAACGTTTCTTTTGCTATTGGCCAGTGTCCAACTGAAAATCTTGTCCTAACTTCACAAGCAGAAGTCGATGCTTTCCCAATAGATTACCCTAACTGTACCGTCTTACCTCAAACCTTATTTATAGAAGGCAATGATATTACGGACTTAAGTCCTTTAAATCAATTGGTAGAAATACAAGGAGATTTAAACGTTCAAAACTCTCCCCTTCTAACTGACCTTACAGGTTTAGAAAACCTGACCACTATTGAAGAGGACTTAATCATCTCCGGAGATGGCTTGACAAGTGTCCAAGGCTTAGAAAGCGTAAGTTCTATTCATAAAATATCAATCAACCATTCAGATGTCGTCGAAATCAGTAGCTTAGGTGCATTAACTTCACTAAATCAAATTACGCTTGGATTTAATGATGATCTAACTACCGTTTCAAATCTTGGAACTATTGCTTCGTTGGTTAATTTAGAACTAGTTCAAAATAATGCCTTAACAGATATTTCTGGTTTTTCAACTCTTACAGAGATCTCTAATGATTTGGAAATTGAGTATTGTGCAGCTCTTACGAATGTCGATGCGTTTTCTAATATCACTGCACCCATTGAGAAGGTACATCTAAGACATGTGGATAATTTAGCGGATATTTCTGGATTTCTATCATTAACAGAAATTTCTGGATCTCTTTATATTGATTATTGTGATGTATTAACTTCTCTTGATGGATTCAGTAATATAGATCCAATAGAAGGAGCTATCACTATTAGAAATAACCTTAGCCTTATAACAATTGATGATCTCCCTGTAGCAACAACTATTTCAAGTTTAGTTTTAGAAACTAACCCTCTCCTAACGGAGATCGACGCATTTTCAGGGATAACAACGATTACAGGAAGTTTGAGCATTTTTAATACCCCAATGAGCGACCTTTCTCTTTTGAGTAGCTTAAGTTCAGTTGGATCTTCTTTTACGGTCCATGACAACCTCAGTTTAGATGGTTTAGAATCCCTGACATTAATTGAAGGAGGTTCTATTACATTAAAAAGCGTAACCGATTTATCGGCAATTAGCAATGTATCATTTACGAATACATCCCTTGCTGTTACCCTTGAAAATTTAGGTGCAAGTAGTCTCGATGGTTTGCAAAATTTACCAAATGATATTCGTTTTATTAGAATTAAAACCAGTGATAATCTAACAGATATCTCTTCCCTATCTAATCTTAATAATACAAGTCTTGATGTATGGATAGAAGACAATGATGTATTGACCAATTTGGACGGTCTTGACAATTTTGTTTCGGCGAAGCAATTTCGAATCATCAATAATGACAACCTAACTGACGTAAGTGGATTGAGTAGTTTGACTACAGCAGTTGATATTTTACAAATCGAAGAGAATGATGCATTGCCAAATCTTAATGGATTGGAAAATTTTACTACAACTGAGTTAGTTCAAATATTTAACAACAATAGTTTAGCCAGTATTTCCGGATTATCTGGTATGACATATCTTGATTATTTTCATCTCAACGATTGTCCCATTATCAGTATAGATGGAATGCAAAATGTAAACATCATAGACTTCGCTATCTTTGAACGTACAGACCTGACCAATATATCAGAGCTAGATGATAATGTCACTATTAATAATAATATTATTTTCCGCCATAATCCA
>CAYXQH010000078.1:0-14228 GCA_964467425.1 uncultured Saprospiraceae bacterium | reverse complement strand
AATACACGGATATGATTACCTGCTATCGAATGGCGCCGCATGAAGATGCGATGGAATCCAAGAAACGAGCCGCGTCTAATTTGGTTGAACGACTCGAAAGCGGTAAAGGGAAACCTAAGTATAAAGCCTGGGCTAAAGTGCCAATTTTATTGCCGGGAGAAAAAACAAGTACCAGAGTTGAACCGGGGAAAAGCTTGTATGCGAAAGTTGATCCTTTGACGAAATCCGATGGGGTGATTGATGCTGCAATCTGGATGGGTTATCCCTGGGCAGACGAGCCGCGAAATCATGGAGTCGTGATGGCGTATGGAGATGATGAAAAAGCAGTGAGCGGAGCCGCAGAAACATTGGCAGATGCTTTTTGGGAAGTGAGAGACGAGTTTGAATTTGTAGCGCCTACGGTGACTTTAGAAGAAAGCCTGCAATCTGCAATCAAAAGTAAAGACAGACCTTTTTTTATCAGTGATATGGGTGATAATCCTACAGCTGGTGGCGCAGGCGATGTGTCCTGGACGCTACAGAAAATTCTAGCGCATAAGGATTTAAAATCAAAAGACTTACCGAATATTATTTACGCATCTATTCCCGGGCCTCAATTAATTGAGGAAGCACTTAAGGTTGGTGTTGGTGGCAAAGTAACAGGGATGGTCGGAGCCGAAGTGGATAATCGTTATGCACCTCCAATCAAATTGACAGGCGTAGTGACAGCGATTAAGGAAGGCGATAAAAATGCTGAAGTGGAAGCAGTTGTAAAGGTGAATAATCTTTCTGTTATCGTTACTAAAAAACGAAAGCCTTACCATTACGAAGAAGACTTCAAGGAACTAGACTTGGACATTCGAAACGCAAGCATTGTTTTTGTAAAAATTGGTTATCTCGTACCGGAGCTATACGATATTCAGAAAGGCTGGTTGATGGCTTTGACACCCGGAGGCGTAGATCAGGATTTACATCGCTTGGATTATAAAAGAATCCAACGACCAATGTTTCCTGTTGATGAATTTTCGGAGGAACCGGATTTGAAAGCGATTATGATTCCCGTTTCAGATTAAACCTATGCTTAATTTTCGCCGAAGGCGATCTATCAGGTTCATTCCGCCAAAGGCGAATGAACCATCATTTTCTGCGTAGCAGAACTATCACTTTTTACCCAGTAAAACCTTCCGCACCATTTTCATAAATTCCGGTAACTGTCTTAAAGCTGCAAGCTCTTTATAATTTTGTCGAAATTCCGCGACAGGTTTCCCTAAATAAAATTTCCCACCTGCTACACTTTTTGTAACGCCGCATTGACCTCCGATGATTGCTTTGGCACCGATAGTAACTCCAGGAGCGACACCAACCTGACCATTAATCGTTACGTCGTCTTCAATGATTGCTTTGCCGGAAATTCCGACTTGCGCAGCGATTAAGCATCGTTTTCCAATCACAACACCATGCCCAACATGCGTTAGACAATCGATCTTGGTTCCTTCTCCGATAATCGTATCACCAGAGACACCTTTGTTGATGGTGCAGTTCGCAGAAATATATACATGATCTTCGATCACAACTCGCCCACCTGATTTCCATTTTTTAAAACTGGCTTCATTTTTTTTAAAATAAAAAGCATCTGAACCAATGACTGTTCCGGAATCAATTTCTACATGATCACCAATAATCGTATAATTCTGAATCGTAACGTTCGCATGGATATAGCAATTTTTTCCAACCCGAACATGATTGCCGATGATAACATTAGGCTCAATAATGGAGGACGAATGAATAACAGCAGAATCGCTGATGACAGCAGAAAGTGGATTTAACTTGCGGTGTTTTTTTACGATGGCATCGTATACCTCGAAAGGGTTTTCGCAAAGCAACAATACTTTCCCTTCCGGGCAATCCGTTCGTCGATGGAGAATAATAATGCTGGCCGCGGAAGAAAGCGATTTTTTAAAATATTTTTCATTATCGACAAAAGTGATGTCTCCTTTCTCTACTTTGTGAATTTCATTGATGCCCGTTGCAAGGAGCGTAGAGTCTCCGATAATTTCACAGTCATACTTCTTTGCAAGGTCTGCGATGGATATTGGACTTGGAAACCTCATGTCATAGTATAATTATGTAGTCATATAGCTATATCGTGATATAACTATATGACCATATGGTTAATGCGCTTCCAACCAATTCTGTCCCTGGTCAATTCCAACTTTAATGGGGACCTTTAGATTGGGCATTGCGTTTTTCATTTCTTCTTCGATGATTGGTTTTAATTTTTCGATTTCATCTTTATGCGCATCAAAAACTAATTCATCATGTACCTGAAGAATCATTTTAGATTTAAAATTACCCTCTTTTAAAATCTTATGAATGTTGATCATAGCGATTTTAATCATATCTGCTGCAGAGCCCTGAATGGGCGTGTTGATGGCAATTCGTTCGGCATTACTTCGAATCAGACCGTTTCGAGAATCGATGTCCCGAAGGTATCTTCTACGACCCATTAAGGTCTTCACATATCCATTTTCTCTGGCATCTTCTACTGTCTGATCCATGTAGGTTTTTAAGCCACTATATTGTGCAAAATAATTGTTGATCAACTCTGTGGCTTCTTTTCTTTTGATATCTAATTGTCTGGAAAGGTTGGTAGCTCCTGCTCCATAGATTACAGAGAAATTGACAGTCTTGGCTCGGTATCGTTGTTCTTTAGTCACCTCTTCGATTGGTACATCGAAGACCCGGGCAGCTGTAGCGGCATGAATGTCTTGTCCTTTTTGGAAAGCTTCTAACATCGCTTCATCACCACTGATTTCTGCAATTACTCGAAGTTCAATTTGAGAATAATCTGCAGCGAGGAGAATATGGTCTTTATCTTTTGGTATAAAAGCTTCTCTGACTTTTGCTCCTTCTGGTGTACGGATCGGAATATTCTGCATGTTTGGATTATTCGAACTTAATCGTCCGGTAGCTGCCAATGCCTGATTAAAAGAACTATGGATACGACCCGTTTTAGGATTTATCAAACGAGGCAAAGCGTCAACGTAAGTAGACTTCAATTTAGATAAGCCTCGGTATTGTAAAATCTTTCGTACAAATGGATAAGTCTCTGCAAGTTCTGACAGTTTGGTTTCGTCAGTAGAGTATTGACCGGATTTTGTTTTACGCCATCGGTAAGGCAACTCTAGCTTTTCGAAAAGTACTTGACCAACTTGCTTAGGAGAAGAAATATTGAATGGTGTTCCTGCTTCATCATAGATATCTTTTTCCGCCTGGACTATTTTTGCACTTAATTCTTTACTGTACTCTTCGAGAAATTTAGTATCAAGGTTTATACCATTGTATTCCATCTCTACTAAGACATTGATCAGTGGCTCTTCGATTGAGTCATATAAGTCCTGGAGGTTTTCTTCTTTGAGTTGAGGCTCGAAATAGTTTTTTAATTGTAAAGTAATGTCAGCATCTTCACTTGCATAGTCTACCACTTTTTCAACAGGAATATCTCGCATCGATAATTGGTTTTTTCCTTTTTTACCAATAAGCGTTGTGATAGAAACCGGGGCATATTTCAGATAGGTCTCTGCGAGATAATCCATGTTATGTCGTAACTCTGGCTCGAGAAGATAATGTGCTAACATTGTATCGAAGTACTTCCCTTTGACTTCGACATTATACCATTTAAAAATGAGAGCATCGTATTTTATATTTTGCCCAATCTTAATGATTTTATCGTTTTCCAAAACAGCTTTAAATTCATCAACTATGCCTTGTGCTTCTTTTTGATCGGCAGGCATCGGAACGTAATACCCTTCTTTTTCTTTTACAGAAAAAGCTATTCCAACAAGCTCTGCTTTATTCGCATCAATGCCGGTAGTCTCGGTATCAAAGCAAATACTTTTCTGTTTTGATAATAACTTTACCAATTTAGTTCTAGCTTCTTTTGTGTCTACTAGTTGATAATCGTGTTTTGTGTTTTCAATATTATGCTCTGCTACAGAATGGCTTGGAAGAGGAGGGGCCGCCTTTTTTTTCATAGCAGTAGGAGTAGCCTGCCCAAAAAGATCTCTTTGTACGTTTTCTCCTGATGGGGATTCGGTGGAGTTAGATTGTGTTTCTCCAATGATCTGAGCCGCAAGTCTGCGAAATTCCAGTTCTTTAAAAATTGGGGATAATGCTTCTTTATTAATTGCTTCTACTTCATATTCTTTTGCGTCAAATTGTACAGGCACATTTACATCAATAGTTGCTAGTACTTTTGATAAACGACCTTGTTCTTCGAATTCAATTACTTTTTCTTTTTGCTTGCCCTTTAGTTGGTCTGTATTTTCGAAGAGCCCTTCCATACTGCCATATGCTTTTAATAATTTGACAGCAGTCTTTGCCCCAATCCCAGGAATGCCTGGAATATTATCTACGGCATCTCCTTGTAATCCTAGAATATCAATGACTTGATCTACTCTTTCAATATCCCATTTTTCCAGCACTTCTTTTTTTCCTAAAATCTCAACATCTCCGCCTTTTCTTCCAGGCTTATACATGAAGATTTTATCAGATACCAATTGAGCATAATCTTTATCTGGGGTAACCATATATACGTCGAATCCTTCCTTCTCTGCTTGTTTTGCTAAAGTACCAATGACATCGTCTGCTTCGAATCCTTCTTTGGTTGCAATCGGGATATTGAATGCTTTGATTATATTTTGGATATATGGAAAAGCAGCAGTAATGGCCTCCGGTTGAGCTTCTCGGTTGGCTTTATATTCTGGAAACATGTCATGTCGAAAGGTCGGCCCTTTAAGGTCAAAGGAAACAGCGATATGTGATGGTTTCTGATTAGACAGAATATCCCAAAGGTAACGAGTGAAGCCGGTAATCGCCGAAACATCCATTCCTTTGGAGTTTACTAAAGGACGAGTAATGAATGCATAATGTGCGCGGTATACAAGAGCATGACCATCGAGGAGGAAAAGTTTTTTCTCAGACATATGTAAAAGATTATTGTTCTGCGAATTTATCAAAAATTAGACAGCTATTCTAAGAAGAGAAAGGTAAGAAAATAAAAAAAGCCCGTTCGAGAACCGAACGGGCTAGGATGCTTAAGAGCTTGGGTTAGTATGAAACGTAAATTCGTATGGTGATAGTCGTTTCTATATTATTTTGCTAAGCTGTAAGTCAAACCAATTAACCAATAAGTTTGAAGCTCATTATCGTCAAAATCATCAAGTGTAGTTAATGGTGGCGCACCTGTAACTAGATTCTTGCTAGCATTATCGAAAGCAAGCTGTTTGTTTCCACGGATACCAAGTTCAAATCCAACTCCGATACCTTTCCAGGCAGTAAAGTTAAAACCATTGACCCATGTCCAGTTAGAAAGGTTAGGAACATCGCTGTAACTAACGAAAGCAGATAAATTTGATCTCCAAGCAACTCCCATTGGAAGCGACTGATTGTAATCTGCAACAACTTTAAGACCTAAAGATGATTCGTAAATTGAACCTTCATCCGCAAAAATAAAGTTATAATTTAATGGGTGAAACACAACCACTAAGTTTTTGTAAGGAGTCCAGGTTGCTCCTGCTCCAATGTCAAGGACACCAGGATTGTTAAAATTATCAAGAACAGATGTGTTGTACTGTCCTAAAGCAGAAATGGCCCATTTGTCGTTTAATTTGTAACCGAAAAGTGATCTTATATCTAAACCATCTGCTGTTGTTTGAAACTCATCAAAACTTTGTGCAGGTTTGTCCTCGTCTTCAAATTTTAGCCAACCAAGGTTCAATGTTGCACCACTTCTCCAAAAGTATTTATCCCGATCTAGATTTGCATAAGCACTTCCTGCAATACCGATAGTGGTCGCAGCGGTGTTAGGCGCTCCATTTTGAAACCAGTTAGAGAAATTGTTAAGGTTCATTCCAATCGTCGCAATACCGCCGTATTTCCAACCTGGAAAAGCGTCGATTTGAGCTTGAAGCGCATCAGCTTGTCCTTGTAAAGCAGCTGCATCAGCCGATAATTTTGCTTGCTGTGCTTTTAGTTCTTCAACTGTTTGCGCGTTTGTTATGGCAAAAGTTCCAAAGGCCATAATTAGTAATAAAAGTACTTTCTTCATTGTATTTGGTGTTTAATAGAAATAATTAAGTTAAAAAATCAATGTTAGTAATATAGTATTATACCCTTATCTACGGGATAAGTTATTTCATGTTCTAAAATCCTTTAATTTTTAAAAAGGATTTATTTCATCACCTCAAAAGTTTCTGAGGTTAATTTACTCAATGGAATTATAATATTACTTTCTTTGGTAAGTAGGGTTATTGAAGAACTATCTATCTTAATTACTTCTCCTTTGACGTCATTAATATGAATAATGTCACCAATTTTGACTTTTTCTTTACTATAAAATGATGCTAAGAAGTTAGCCATCATATCTTTCGATGCAAGACCATAGCCAAGGGCAAATGCAAATACACAACCGCCAATAATGATGGAGATGTTATTGTTTATGAATTTAGTGTCAATACCAATTTGAGTTAAAGCGGTAATGACTGACATTAGGAAAATAAAATAGAATATAAAAATACCGATAATTTTTGCCGAAGGAACGCCAAACGATTTGAGAGCGGTAGTTAATATGTTTTTTATGAAATCTGCTATGAGTAGACCAATGACTAGGACTAACAAGCCAGCAATAACTTTTGGAATATAAGTTAATATATCCGCAAACAAGCCAGAGATAGCTTCGATTTTAAGGTATTCAGAAGCTACTAATGTGAAAAGTAATAATAAGACATAATAAGCTATCTTAGAAAGCACCAAACTTGGGACTATCGTAAAATTTGATTTTTCAATAAACTCAATCTCATTCAGCTTTTCTGCTACTTTGTCAATACCAATTGATTTTAAGATTCTTTTGATAATATAAGCGACAATCTTGGCAATCAACCAGCCAATGATAAAAATAATCAAAGCACCTAAAATTCTAGGGAATTGATCCTTAAAGTTAGAATATAACTTATTTAGTATATCTAAAATCTCGTTCATAGTTAAGGTTGGTTTTCAAGGTTTTGGTTGTTCGTTTAGGGTTTCCTAGTTTTTTGTTTTTGTTTTGTCTTGTTGTCTGGATAAAAGGACTAAGTTTTACTTTAGTGTTCCATCAGGATGTTGATCTGCATCTTCTCTAGAATGACCAGAAGGAGGTTTCTTTTCCTCTTCTGTCTCAGATGATCCACCGATCATGGATACAAACATGTCAACGACTCTTGGAAGATAAAGCTCTAAAATATTCGACATAAAGGCGAATACCCGAACATTACCCATAACACCCATTTCCGTTTCCGGTGGGGGATGTGGATACTTTTCTTCTTCCTCTTTACCCAGTTTTTTGAAACTATTTTCAGCTCCCATAATACTAGATTGATCTGGTTAATAAATATCTTTATAAACGGATAGTGCTTTTGCTTTAGCACGTTTAATTTTCATCTTAATTGCGCTCTCTGTTTTTTCAAGGCTTTCCGCAATTTCTTTTATACTCATCTCTTCCTGGTACTTCATCATCAGTATAGCCTTATCTCCAATAGGTATTTTATTTAAAATAACCTTTAACTTCTTCAACTCAATCTGTAACAGTTCTATATCTTCTACATCTTCTACAATATCAGGCGGTGTATCCATCTCGCCGGTAAACAGATTTTTTTCTTTCTTTTTCTTTCGAAGAAAATCAATGCAATAATTATAAGTAATAGAGTATATCCAGGTAGAAAACTTTGACTTTTCGCTAAACTTAGCGAGGTTCGTATAAATCTTTATAAAAATATCCTGCGTTGCATCCTGAGCCAACCCTTCATCTTTCAGCATAGAAATACATTTACTGAAGACCTTTCCTGAATATCTTGTATACAGGAGGCTGAAATAGGAAGTTTCGCGGGTACTCAAATAAAGTTTAATAACTTCACTGTCAGACCTGAGAGACTTGTTTGTTCTTTGATTCCGTTTCGGATCTTCGTGCATTAAAGGGGTTTTCACTTTAGTAAAGGCTTCTGTTTTTGTTTATTAATTGAGTTTGGATGTCCAAAAGTAATGGATAAAACTCAATTATTCTAAATCAAACGCAACAGAGGGTAAATTTTTCTTGGTCGTTTTAATGCTCTTATAAAATCCACTTTTGGGTTTTCTTACCTTTATAATTATTGCTAGTCTGCTTTTAAGACGAGTAATTTTTAGGAAAGACACAAATTCAATTAAAAAATGTGACAGTGAAAAGCAATAAAATGTGGTGATTTAGGCATAAAATAGATATAAAAAAAGCAAAAAAATAGAGGTAGTACGTTGTACTACCCCTGCCCTAACCAAATAAAACCAAATTATTTTTGAAAGATCTGTGACCTTATAATATCTTATTGTCTATTTTACACTAACAAATATAAAGCAAATTTTCCACATTTGTAAATTTTTTTAAGGACTAAAAAACCCTCTTACAGAGGAAAAGGATTTTCGCCAATAAATAATCGAATCTTCCGAATATTATATGGTTATTTTCGAAATGACACAAAAAACTACTTTATCCAGTTTTAATTAAAATCGATTTAAGTTAAAAAAGTAGCTGGTATTAAAATAATAGAGCTCCTTATTACTACGAAATGCACCTTAATTATTAGCAAAATTAACGTAAAGAGTATTCCCCTTTCTCTTTTCAAAAATTTACCTTTGTAATGCTACAAATAACATTGTACAACTTTTCGAAATAATTTTTGCAAACATATTTCTCTATGAAAAACTTCATTTTATTACTTATCCTATTATCGTGGACTAATATTCTTTTTAGTCAGGACAAGACCAATGAAGAGGATGCTTTTTTTATTAGAACCATCTATGATAAAGCGCTAACTGAGGGGCAATGTTATCAATGGCTAGAACATTTGACGACTCAAATAGGTGGAAGACTTGCAGGTTCTCCTCAAGCTGCTGCTGCTGTAGAATATACCTATCAAATGTTGGATACGCTCGGGCTGGACACCGTCTGGCTAGAACCATGTATGGTACCGCATTGGGTGCGTGGCGATAAAGAGCAAGTACGTATTGTGAATTCTGAACGCTACGGATCTGTGGACTTAAAAGCCTTAGCACTTGGCAACTCTGTCGGAACTCCAAAGGACGGATTAATGGCGGAAGTAGTTGAAGTGAAAAGCTTGGATGAAGTAGATAAACTTGGTCGCGCTGGAATAGCTGGCAAAATCGTTTTTTATAATCGACCAATGGATCCGACCCAAATCAGAACCTTCAATGCATACGGCGGCGCAGTTGATCAACGGGTCAATGGCCCTGCTCGAGCTGCAAGATACGGAGCAGTAGCAACACTGGTCAGGTCTATGACTACTCGCTTAGATGATATTCCTCATACTGGTGTTACTGTTTATAATGATGACCCACAAATTCCCGCATTAGCAATTAGTACCAATGATTCAGAATTATTAAGTCGTATACTGGAAAAAGAAAAGGTCAATGTTTTTATTTCTGCAAACTGTAGAAAACTGGAAGATAAAGTTTCTTATAGTGTGGTTGGAGAAGTGAAAGGAAGTGAATATCCGGATGAGATTATTTTGGTTGGCGGTCACCTTGATTCCTGGGATGTTGGAGCAGGAGCGCATGATGATGGAGCTGGTTGCGTACATGCAATGGATGTTTTACAAATTTTTAAACGATTGGACTATAAGCCTAAGCGAACCATTCGTTGTGTTTTATTTATGAATGAGGAAAATGGTTTGGCAGGAGGTTTGTCTTATGCTTCGGCATCAAACAAGAAAAAAGAATTTCATTTAGCAGCCATCGAATCAGATGCCGGAGGTTTTACGCCCAGAGGATTTAGTGCAGATGGAGATGCTGCGATCTTTACAGAAAAGTTTAAAAAAGTGATCGAATGGTTTCCGCTCTTGGAAGCGTACAATCTTACCTTTAGTAAAGGAGGCAGTGGAGCAGATATCTCTCCATTGAAAAGTCAGCAGGGGTTACTCTTTGGCTTTCGACCTGATTCTCAACGCTATTTTGATTATCATCATACTGCAATTGATACGATCGATGCTGTAAATAAAAGAGAATTAGAAATGGGAGCTGCGGCAATTACCAGCTTAGTGTACCTGATTGATAAATATGGACTTTGATCAAGGGTGAAGAGTGAGGAAAAAATAATCTTACTATGTCAGAAATATTAAAAATGGAAACAGTTAAAGTATTAGACCTGGAGTTTGAAATGTTTTTAACAGCAGAACAAATTCAGGAAACCGTAGAACAACTTGGGGAACAGATTACACAAGATTATCTTGGAAAGAAACCTGTTTTCATTGCGATCCTTAATGGATCCTATGTTTTTATGGCTGATTTATTGCGACAATGCAAAGTGCCCTGCGAAATGACTTTTGTAAAACTATCGTCTTATGATGGTCTGGAAAGTACCGGAGAGGTGTCGACTCGGATTGGATTAAACCTCGATCTTAAAGGCAGAGATGTGGTGATTGTTGAAGATATTATCGATACTGGAAAAACGGTCCACCATTTTTTAAAACAAGTAACTGCATTCGAACCTGCTTCCATTAAGTTAGCGTCTTTATTGGTCAAGCCCGATGCCATAGAACACCCTTTAACTATTGATTATACAGGCTTCGAAATTCCGAATGAATTTGTTGTGGGATATGGTTTGGATTATAATGAAGAAGGACGAAATCTGCCAGCGATTTATCAACTGCGTAAGTAATAATTGTCCAGGTGGTTTTTTGGGGTTAGGTATTCGGAAGAACCGAAGGACAAAGACCTAATACCGAATAATTGGTTTCTCCTCTAATTTCCTTATTTTGGACTAATGTTAGTTCAAAGCTTATGCTAATAAAAGTATTAATCATTCTTGCGATTTCTTACTTAGTTCTTGCGCTTGTGTTTTATTTCATGCAAGATCTTTTCTTTTTCCGTCCGGAAAAGCTGCCGCATTATTTTCAATATAAATATCCATTTCCATTTGATGAAGTCAATTTTGATATGGAAGATGGCGGAGTAATCAATGGCATCCATTTTAAAGTGCCGAATTCAAAAGGCGTTGTTTTTTATTTTAAAGGTAATTCGAGAAGCATAAAAGGCTGGGGGAAATTTGCCAAAGACTTTGTAAGTAAAGGCTACGATTTCTTTATGGTGGATTATCGAGGCTTTGGAAAAAGCAAAGGCAAAAGAACAGAAGCGATTTTATATAGTGATGCGCAGCATATTTATAAATGGTTGCTATCGCAGTATGAGGAAGAGCAAATCATTATCTATGGAAGATCATTAGGTAGCGGGATTGCAACTCGGATCGCTTCCTGGAATAGCCCCCGGATGCTTATTTTGGATTCTCCATATTTTAGTTTTTATAAACAGGTCATGCGCTATGGATTTATCCTCCCAATACGTTGGTTGCTGAAATATCAGATTCGGACCGATCAATTTATTAAAAAAGTAAACTGCCCTATTTTTATTTTGCACGGGCGAAAAGATCGCTTAATCATTTTTAAAAACTCCTTACTACTCAAAGCAATTGTGCCTAAAAAGATCGAAATCTTCGAAATTCCGGAAGGTGGACATAATAATCTACCTGATTTTGCGGAATATCATGAATATCTGTACGATATCCTGAATGATGACCAAATGTATCAGCATTTTCTCAATCATATGCAAGGAATTGTCCGAGCATAAAAAAAGCTCGAAAAAAAATCCTCGGGAACTTTACAAAACAGTTAAAATGTTATAAATTTGCAGTCGCTTCCTAAGAGCGTGTATTGACCTATGGTGTAATTGGCAACACACTTGGTTTTGGTCCAAGCATTCTAGGTTCGAGTCCTAGTAGGTCAACATAAAGCCTCGGCATTCTTTGCTGGGGCTTTTATATTTCCTAGAATGAATACTTCAGATTAAAAACGACATTAATTCCCGGTTCATCGGCGAAGTAACGAAGGCGATTGAGATAATCGCGGTAAGTGGTGTTGAGAAGGTTTTCTACGCTTAGGCCAACATGTAATTTAGAATGACCAAAAGGGAGAATGGTATTGGCTTTTAAACCTAATAAAAAGTAAGCGTCAGGCGTTCCAGAAAAATCTTGTTCGGGAATCACTTCGGTCTGTTGAAAAACATACTTTCCATTGATAGAAAAGGTGTTCTTTTTAAAATGCTTTTTATCTTCTAGCGAAAAGTTAATAGAGGAAAAAAGGTTGTTTGCCGGAATGTTGATTAATCCGAGATCATTACTTAGATCACGTCCTTTGATATAAGAATATTTAAATAGCCATTTGGTAGAAGGCGTTGGTTCGTAGGTGAGTAGAAAGTCTGAACCCAAAATTTGAGCATTGGTTTGTTCGTATTTAAAAACCGGAAAAGCACCTCGAATAGTAAGTCGGAATTTGTCCTGTGGTTGGAGGTATATATAATCCTCAATATTTTGATAGTACGCCAAAGCCTGGAAAAATAATTTCTTTTGAAAAAACCAATCCAGCGAGAGAATTCCTTTTAGTGATTTTTCAGCATTCAAAGTTCTTGTTCCTTCTTCTATACCGCTTACGCCCTGATGCAAACCAGCACTGTATAATTCATTGACCTCCGGCGCGCGCAACATATAGCCTAGGTTAAAAGTCGCTTCCAGAGATTCTGTCAAATCATATTTAGCTCCACCAGAAACAGAGTAGTTAGAAAATTGATGATCGAAATGTTCAAAAACTCTTGGCAGGCTTTGAGAAACAGCAGTAACATTAATAAGTTTTTGGTCGAAGCGACCGCCTAATTCAAAAAAGGCTTTGCCTTGTTCTTTTTGACCGATCAAAAAAGCGGAAGTCGTATGCGATTCATAATTTGGAATCAAGGGGAGGACTCCGGTGCCCGGTTGATTGTCATTATAAATGAATCGATATTGCAATCCGGATTTTAGTAAAAAATTATTTTTGAAATGATGTTGATAATTCAATTCGGCAGAATGTGCAAACTGTCTTAAATTAAGCGCAGCTCTAGATGTACGTCCACCTCTTCGAACATCAAATTCTTTTCTGTCATTTAGCTGCCCACCATATTTGAATTTTAATAATTGGTGTTCTTTTAAAAAATAACGAGATTCAACTTTGAGTAAATGATGACCAACCCGTTGTCTTGGAGCATTAATTTTGTAAGAGAAATTATCTTCAGTAAAAAAGGGTTCCGCTCTTTCTAATGCCGTTTCCAAATCTGTTAGATTACCAATATGTGATCCTCTTAAAACACCAATCTCCGTGTTGAATGTACTCAGATAAACATCCGTAAACCATTTGTCATTCATCTTTTTCTCTACTTGCAAAGCTAGGTTTCCTTCTCGCTTTCCAGTATTAGTTAAAAAATAATCCGGTGTTTTGGAATCGCCTTGTAGTTTTAAGGTACTACTTAATCGCCAGGCAGCCCAGGGCGTATTTCTTTCAAATTGGGTATTGAGTGTATTGCCCAGGCCATTGCTGTTAAAAGTATAATTAACTAATCCATGAAGGTGAGGGTCTTTTGAAATCTTATCGGATTCTACTAGGACAACACTTCCTAAAGAATTACTGCCGTAGGCAAGAGCACCTGCACCTTTTACCACAGATAGATGACTGGCAAAAAAAGGATCGATTTCCGGTGCATGGTCATTTCCCCATTGCTGTCCGGATTGTTCTATGCCATTATTAAGGATGGCAACTCTGTTTCCATAAAGCCCATGAATAACAGGTTTGGAAATACCGGCGCCATTTTTTAAAACGCTGACACCAGCTATTTGCTCCAAAACATCCGAAAGATTTTTATGGCTGTTTTGTTCAATCTCTTCTTTACTTAAGGTACTACTAATCTGAGCTGAGTTTTCATCTTTTTCTCCATGAACAACAACCTCATCCAGAAATTCTACATGATGGTTTAGCAAAACGGAAACCGAGGTGTCCTGACCAATTGTGATAAAGGTCGTTTGTGGTTCACAACCAATATGGCTGACCAAAATATGATACTCGTCGGGACAAAGATTTTTAAATTGGAAAAAACCTGAAGAGTCTGAAACGACACCTCTATCCTGATCTTCGAGCATTATGTTGGAAAAAGCTAAAGGGATGCCTGTTCCCTTATCCAGGATATACCCGGAAAGGCTAAGATTACAATTTTGGGCCTGTAAACCAGACAGGTACAAAATAGATAAGAAAACAAGCAGACCTTTTTTATTCATCTTACTGAACGGTTACATCGAATGTAACTTCGATATC
>CAYXQH010000077.1:0-14391 GCA_964467425.1 uncultured Saprospiraceae bacterium | reverse complement strand
GAAATTTATATCCCCAAATCAAAATAGCAATCGCCACAACAGCAAGGATACCAACTTTAGTTTCGTTAGACATAAAACGTAATTTAGGTTACACAATAGGGTGTCCGGTCTAAATAAAGCGCAAAGATATAAAAATAGCTGATGATCTATGCCCAGAAATGTCTCACTAAAGAAAAAACTAAAACGTTTGTTTTATCTCTTTTTTCCGATACCCGTTTTCGACATGGCCACTTTCATATCTATACGTTTTCCGTTTTGGTAGGCTACCAGAAAAGCTTCTTTAAACCCATGCTTTCTAAGTGATGACTTAGCTGAAACTGCCTCCTCAAAGCTGCTGAAACCCGTTGCTATATACTTAAAAATCGCTCCATCCTGGATGATTTGGACCGTATATGGTAATTCTGTCCAGGGTTTAAGCTTCGTATCAATGAGCTTCTCAGAAGAAGTTAACAAGACTTTATACTTAATGGGTGCTTCTCTTGTTACAATTGGTGGTGCTTCCTTCGCCTTTTTTGGAGCGGAAGAAATAATTAAAGGTTGGTTTAAAGATTGGTTTACAGAGGTATTATAACCTGATTTGGCGATTTTTTTAGATGGTGGCGGAATATATGTTTTAGGTTGCTGAACCTGGGCAGGTTTTACATAAGCTTTAGACTGTTGAGTTGGGATAGGTTTTACAAAAGTCTGCGCTTTTCTGTTGTTTTGAGTCGTGGTATACACGATTTCCTGTGTAGCAATACTGGATTGATTTTCAACTTCTCTTTTATATTCAGAAAAAGCTTGTGCAATTGAATTCACTACCTGACTTTTTCCATTAGACGTTGAAAGGAAATTATTATCCTTCGCATTACTTAAATAACCTGTTTCTACTAATACACTTGGCATAGTGGTCTCTCGAAGGACTAAAAATCCAGCTTGGCGCACACCTCTACTTTTATGCTGTGTATTCTGCTTGATATTCTTTTCAATCTTATTTGCAAACAAGATACTTTGTTCTAAAAAAGCATTTTGATACATCGAAAGAATGATATGCCCTTCCGGTGAATTCGGATCATAGCCATTATAGGTTTGTTGATAATTTTCTTCGTAGTAAATAGCCGAATTTTCTCTTTTCGCAACTTCAAGATTATCTTCTGCACGATGTAAACCTAAAACATAAGTCTCTGAACCTTTCACATTTTCACTACTTGGAAAGTAATTGCAGTGAATTGAAATAAACAAATCAGCTTTATGCTCATTTGCAATTTTAGCTCTTCGATCCAAAGGCACAAAAACATCCGTTTGGCGCGTGAAAATAAACTGAATATCAGGGAAATGATTTTGCAATGTGCGACCGAGCTGTAAACCAATCGCCAAAGCAATCTGTTTTTCCTGACTTCCTCTTCCACTACATCCTGGATCTTTTCCACCATGACCAGGATCTATCACCACCTTTTTTATACGATAATTAGCATCTTTGAGCCTTTCTGTTCGTATAAATTTTCCTAATTCTGCACCAAATTGAATAGGTGCATTTTCGGATTTAGAACTATGATGATGTTGAAAAAAACAACCTGCATGATGAACATGAGGTGTCGGATTAACTGGATCAGTTAATGTTGAATTTAGTGTTTCATTTTTACCTTCAACATTTATAGTGTTAAATGTTGGTGTTAGAATAGGCAAAAACGCAATCAAAAACGTTAAGGAGAGGTAAGATGTCTTCATCGTTTTCCCTGCGGTATTTTTTACGTTTGTTAGTATGTTTTATTCGAAAGATTATAGATTTGCGCAATATTTGAACGAAAACTAAAACCTTATTTTGCCAAATTTACTTAAGTTTAAGAAAATAAGCCCTTAATTTCAGGATTTATTTTTAAAATTAAATAAATATAAAGTGTTGAAAATCAGTGGTTTTAAGCTACATTTTGCTTAATCCACAAAATAGTGCAAATTCATTTGAAAGCAAAACTGTATATAACATTTTTATTTTGCTGGCTGTGCTTGCTTAGCTCATATGCACAAATTATACCATCAAAAAGTGATTCTATCCGTAGAACACAGGCTATTCCTGATTTCGTTTCTAATCCTGGTCCCGGTATTATTCAAAATACGTCTACTTCTCCTTCTAATTCAAAAACGGTGGATTTAGATAGTGTAAAGATGTCTGAGGAATCCCTCGACGAGAAAATTGACTACAATGCAAAGGATTCCATGCGTTTTGATGTGCAAAATGAAACGGTCTACCTCTATGGTGATGCTGTGGTTAATTATAATACCATAAAGGTGACAGCGGATTATATTGTTTTTGATATGGGAAATAATATCGTTTTGGCAGAGGGGATGATTGATAGTACTGGAAAACTAGGTGGATTTCCTGTGTTTGAAGAAAAAGACACAAAATTTGAAGCAAAAAAGGTTCGATATAATTTTAAATCCAATAAAGGAAAAATTTACGAAGCAGAAACGACAGAAAAAGATTTGTATGTGTTGGGTGAGGAGGCTGTCTTTTTTGGAAAAGATGCAAAGTCCAATCGTAAAACGGATGTAGTTTATAGTGAAGATGCAATTATTACCACTTGTAATCATCCTGAACCACATTTTGGAATCCGTTGTAGAAAGCAAAAAGTTATTCCAAATGATGTCGTTGTTGTTGGTCCTTCGAACCTGGAATTAGGAGGTATATCAACACCGATATGGTTGCCTTTTGCTTTTTTTCCTTTAAAGCAAGGTGCTCGGACAGGACTTATTTTTCCAAGAGATTATGAATATTCAGATGCATGGGGCTTTGGTTTGAAAGATGTAGGTTGGTATTTTCCAATCAATGATTATTGGGATATGACCTTGACCGGAATGATTTATACGAGAGGTACCTGGGGTTTAACTGCTTCAGCAAAATATAAAAAGCGCTATAAATACTCTGGTAGTTTAACCCTCGGATTTTCTGATCGAAAAAGGGAAGAACGGGCTATAAGTTTGAGTGATCAGTCTTATAATATTCGTTGGCAGCATGGGCAGGATGGAAAAGCTCATCCGACAAACCGATTTAGTGCAAGTGTAAATATTCAAACGAATAATTACCAAAGTCTGAATTCTAATGAGGCGGACAGAGTTTTACAAAATACCTTGAGTTCTAGTGTTACTTTTAATAAGTCTTTTCCAGGAAAACCATTTTCTCTTTCTATGGGGCTGAATCACTCTCAAAACACCCAGACTCGAAGAATGGATATAACCTTGCCAACGATTAGTTTTAATATGAATCGTATCTATCCTTTTAAGCGCAAAAAAGCATTGGATAATAAAGAGCGATGGTATGAAAAAGTAAGCTTTCAATATAAAGCGGCGGCACAGAATCGATTTAGTACAACGGATACTACTTTATTCTCCAAGCAAACTTTAGATGATGCGCGCTTCGGGATTAAACATACTGCAAGTACGAATGCCTCTTTTCGAGTCTTCAAATACTTTAACTTAACTCCAAGTATTGATTATCGGGAAATCTGGTATTTTGATCGAACTAAAAAAATATTAGAAGAAGTTTATACGATTGATACCATCACATCGGGGATTGATCCCAATGATTCATTGCAAACATTTACTACAATGGATACGACGCAATATGGTCAGATTGCTACGTTGCGCGAATTTGGTTGGAATCCACTCCGTTTGTTTAGTACCGGTGTTTCTTTAGGGACTCAAATTTTTGGCGTTCGAACGTTTACTAAAGGAAAACTACGAGGGATTCGACATATTATAAAACCTAGTGTCTCCTTTAATTATACGCCGGATTATACCGATCCTTCTTTTGGCTATTTTGAATATGTGGATACAGATTTAAGGCCTGATTTTAATGATCCGATTCGCTATTCTTTATTTGAAAGTGGTATCTATGACAATGCCCCCACTGGAGGTAAACAAATGGCATTAAGTTATTCGGTTAATAATATCTTTGAAGCGAAGTATTGGTCTGATCGGGATTCTACTACTAAGAATTTCAAATTTTTCGATAATATTTATACAACGGGAAGTTACAATTTTGCAGCGGATAGTCTTAATTGGAGTCCGGTAAGAATCAATGGAACAACTCGTTTGTTTGGTGGTATAACCACGTTTAATTTTAGTTCCGAATTTGACCCTTATGCGCTTAATGATTTAGGTAGAAGGACGAATATTTTAAATAAAAGTACTGGTGGTCCTATTCTTCGTTATGTAAGGACGAATTTGAGGTTTAATACAGGCATCACGATTAAACAAATCAAGGACTTGTTTAGCGGTGGTGAATCGGATGATGATCGTTTAGAAAGAGAAGAAGAACGGAGTTCATCTTCTAATAGAAGAGGTGCTTCAAATGTAGCGGACGCAGTAGCAACAGGGGAGGGCGTTCTGGATTTATTTTCAAGATGGCGAATAAGTCATAACATGATTATGGAAAGTACGGCAGATACTTTTTTTATAAAAACAAATAGCATCCAAACGAGTGGAAGTGTGCAGTTGACTAAAAATTGGTCAGTACGATTTGGGAATATTTCTTATGATTTTAAATTAAAACGTTTAGTCTATCCTACACTTGGTTTTTATAGAGATCTTCATTGCTGGCAAATGGGGATGGATTGGTATCCACAGAGAGGTTCTTTTTCTTTCTTTCTTAGAGTAAAACCGGGATCACTTGATTTTATAAAAGTCCCCTATGGTAGGAATAATGCCGATGGATTTAGGGGATTCTGACAGGAGAATAATGAATATCCAATATTGATTAAAAGCGTTCAAGCCTAAGAGTCAATTATAAAACGTATGATTCAACTTGGAGTAGTTAGTTCTTACCCTTCAAGAAAAATTAAGCTTGCTTTCCTAAAGGGAAACGGAAATTTTAAATTTTCGAAATTTCCATGCACTTTGAGTAACCATATTTGATAAGAAAATCATAATGATCCTCTTGATAAGGAACAGTCTTGATTGAGATAATAATTCTTCCAGAGAATTTAATAAACACCAATTATATTAAAAACATGCATTTTTTGAAAGGTTTCGACTTGTTCATATACTTTATCATCATTAATAGATAGATAGCGTTTACGATTACGATCCATATCTTGCAAAGTGATGGTTCTATTATTCCTATCGACTTCTTCGTAAGTTGCTTTGATATCATCAATATCTGCTCCTCGTTCAATCCATTCATTGGTTCCTGCTACACTTTCAAAAAAGCCTTCACTTTCTCCAGTGGTATATCGGACCTGAATCACCATGTTTATATCAAACCGAGCAGGATTAAGTCCTCCTCCTATATTTTCTTTATAATTGGAAAGCGCATTATCAAATTGGCTTTCTGTCAAACCGCCAATAACTGTTTTTTCTGGAATATCTACTGGTTCCGTTTCTACAGGGTCAAGTGTATGAACTACATTGGTTTCATTAAGAACAGGTTCGTCTGGTGAAAAGGCTAACATTAATATAAATGCCACCGATATGGTCCCGAAAACACCAAGTAAAATATATGTTAGATTTGACTTTTGAGTTGGTGGATTTACTACAGAGTTATTAGTTGCTGCCGATAGATTGTTAATTCTCGGAGGTGTCGACTCGTAGGTTTCATGATCATTCAAAATATCCATGACACTCATCTCAATTCTTCTAAGTTCATTACTAGAACTTTCTACACCAAGTGTAACCCCTCTTTTCCATTGACGATATTGTCCTGAAAGTAATAAAGCTTCATCATGAGATTTTGGACGTTGCTCTTTGGTATACTGCAATAACGATTTGATTGCTTTGTCCGGTTCGCCTTTCGCAATGTGATTTTTAATTTGCTCCGAGTAATTCATGATTGGTTTTTTGAGAGTTGAATAATATTTCTAGAATTAAAGGACGTTAAAGTCTTTTTAGCAATTTGTATTCCGAAATAATAAAAAATCATAGATAAAAGGGCTTTTAATCTCTAATGCAACATAAGTTCTTAGAAATTCAACTTTTAGAAATGGATAAAAAAATTGCGATTACGATGTAGTCGTACGCTATTAGGATATTAAGGACTAATAGAGGGAGAATGTACATTGTTAAGATGATAAAGGATACTAAAATTCGTCACTCTTGAGTAAAGTAATTGGACGCGTTAGACTTCCTTTGAAAACGGGACTTATTGATTAATGAAAAATTAAGATCGAAGACATCGTCTTAATTCTTTTTGTGAAATTTTGCGAGGAATGTTTGGAAGACTATTGAATCCCCAAAATTGATTTAATGGATATTCAATAGTCTTCTTTATTTTCTACTATTGCTTAATCACCTTTTCGAAGTGACGTTGCGTTCCTTCAGTATTCGAAATGACCACGAAATAAATTCCAGCAGCCACCTGGTTAAAGTTTAATGTTTCCACACCTCCGTTTAACTGTACTATATTCTTAGAAACTAATTGCCCATCTCCACTTAAAATTTGAACAATTAATTCTCCTTGATATTCAGAGCGAATCGTTAGATTATCAGAAAAAGGATTTGGGAATAATTCAATTTTCTCATCAAAGGTATTATCCTCAACACCAACCATGAAATCACCATCTATACAATCCTCGTCGATACCATTATTAATAATTTCAACACCGTTTGGATTAATCGTATTATTAAAATCATCACAATCCTGATTATTTAATACATAACCCATTGGTGGTGCTCCTTCACAAGTTTCAATCGAATCTAAGGGACTTCCAAAAGTATCATTATCGCTATCCATATAGTAAGTGAATATTGGTAAACCATCATCTGCCATGTTGTTGCAATTATTATCGATTCCATCACAGGTTTCTGGAGCATTTGGATGAATGGCATCATTGGTGTCATCACAATCCTGATTATTAGAAACATAACCCATAGGTGCAAAAGTTTGACATAAACTTAAAGGGTTATTATTGTCTCCAAAAGTATCATTATCCGCATCCAGATAATAAGTGAAAATAGGCAAGCCATCATCAATTTGCTGACTACAATTATTATCAAAACCATCACAGACTTCAATTGCAGCTGGATTGATATTGCTATTACTATCATCACAATCATTTGCATTTGTAGCATATCCGGCTGGTGCAACACTTTGACAAGTATCTAAAGGATTATTAGCATCTCCATAAGTATCGCCATCTGAATCAAGATAGTAGGTAAAAAGAGTTAAACCATCATCTATACTTTGATTACAATTATTATCAATACCATCGCAAACTTCCATAGCATTTGGATGAATAGCATCATTAGTATCATCGCAATCTGAGCTGTTATCCACATAACCTGTAGGAGCAAAATTCTGACAAGTGTCTAAAGGAGTATTTAAATCTCCAAAGCCATCATTATCTGCATCTAGGTAATAAGAATAAATGGTAGTATTATCGTCAATCAGATTATTACAGTTTTCATCCAATCCATTGCAAAGTTCTGCTGCGCCAGGATTAATAGCTGCATTATTATCATCACAATCTTCGAAGTCAAAATAGCCGTCATTATCTGCATCAACAAAGAAATAAGTTTCTGCATAGTTAAAAGCATCTGTACCAATTTCGATTCCCATTAAGCGACCTGGGATGTCATCTGCTGGCGGGTGAATACCTCCCCAAATTCTGGAAAGACTACACTGATCAGAAGCATCTCGATAGGTTGCCCATTGAAGGGTAATATCCATAGATGGACCATTTTCAAAAACTAAAAAATCATTCATAGGCATGTCGAATTCTCCCATTCCTCCCGGGAAAAAAGGATCGCCAGTCAACATCGTCAATACTTCTGCTGCAGCTCTTGAAAAAGTAGAGTGTCCGGAAACATAACCAGCAAAAGGAGGCGTGACAAATGATGGTCGTTGATAAGGCCACCAGTTTTCAGCTAAAATCCAGTCTACGCCAGCAAAGTCTACAGCAGGGTTATTAATAAAGTCAGGTCCTCGCCAAGCCATCACTTTTATTTTTCCAACATTTTCATAACTAAATCCTGCCAAAGCATCTGTAGAATCAACCAATGCTGAAAAACCTTCTAATAGTGGAAGCCCGCCAGGATGATAAGAAGACTGACTAGGATAAGTACTTTGACCTCGTTCAGCCATGGATCGTATCGCAGAGATTGGTCTTAAATAGTCGTACCAACCTTTTGCTCCCCATGCAGAAATTGCTGCATCATGAACAGCACCACCTAAAGCAAAATAAGCTTTTACATCCCATTCCAAATCGCCTAAAATTGGACCTTGTCCTCGGAATCTTTTTTCTAAAAGAGGATGATCATTTACATAGTTTAAAATAGTAAACCAATGACCAGGAGGCGTTTCAGAATCAGGACCATCTGCCCAAAACTCTGCAAGCACTCGGCCGTAATCCGCTCTGGAAACCATCTGTGGTGTATAAGGTGCATTCGTTACAGGATTCGTGGTATGACCAGGGCTAATATCTCCACCTTCTTGTAAATTGTAAAAATTTCTTAAGCCTGCTATATCCGTCGGGTAGTCAGCTACCTGAATGTTTCCAATGGACGCAGGAGAAATATCAATCATCGTATCAAAAGGACTTGTAGGGTCTAAATGGGAAGACCATGCTGAAACTAAAAGAAAGCCCCATTTGTATTCGTCCGCTATGCCGCCTGCTAAAGTTGTATCAATTTGTGGAGGCGTTCCAGGATCATGATAGGTCCAATAAACATCGCCGTTTCTTTGATGTAAGGTCAAATCTTCATCGCTCAAAGCAAAAGGTACTACAGCTCCCCATTCCGGACTTAGAAAGTCTGGAGTATTGAAAGGGAATACATTACCAGATTGATCTATAAAAACATCTAAAGTAAGTGGTTGCCATCTATTAGGATCTTCTAAATCAGGATTTCCTGGAAGGTCCGTTACTAATGGTGGATTGATGGGCGAGTAAAATATATTCTCATAATCATTTTGCTCATTAGCACCATCTTGATTTCCAAAGAGTACGATTTGATTAGCCAAGTAATTACCTAAAGCTGCTGGATTATTCAAGGAATAATTTGTTGAATAATAATTCGGATTATATCCTAAGGAAGTAAATAGAGCAGTAAAATTATTTAGTGTTGTATTACCGCCGGGGGTATTTGCAAAACGACTTTGCAATAATCGATAAGCAGCATAACTCATGGCTTCTTCTCTGGCAGCTTCAATGTCTGCCGGCATGGCAACGCCATTGAAAGGACAGTCATAGCCTCTGACATTTTTTCCTAATAAAAAGGTTTCTGCACCAGTCGTATCATATACTGCCCAAGCATCATAAAGAGCAATGGAGGTATGGAAAAGATTACGAGCATGTACAGTAGGTCTTGCAAAGTCACTACGGATAGCTTCCAACAAAACATCATTCCATTGCCTTGCAACAGAATGTTGAGCAGTGAGGAATTGTGCTGTTGTTAGAAAAAATAATAGAGGTAGTAGACGCTGCGTGGTAAAAATCTTTTTCACGAGTGTAGTTTTTAATGGTGTAAAATTTAAAAAAATGGCTTTGATGATGTAATTAGATATTACAAATTTTCATCATAAAGTATAATACAATAATTTCGCCATTTATAAATGGTCTTAGGAAGGGGGACTAATCTGTGGTAACTAATTAATCCCAAATTAAGGTTTATTTTGATTTTTTGCTATAAAAAGGCTTCATGATTAGAAAAATCATGGCAATTTTAGGTGAATGAAGCCATTTTAACTAAAATAATTGGCTTCCAACAGCAGCCCAGAAAGGAAAAACTTCGACATTTAATCGACCTGCCTTGACAGCCGGGTCGGCATTTGCTAAGCTATCTGCAATCTCTAAACTAGGTACAGAGTATATCGCAATGCCCAAAATATCTGAATCTCCTTCGAAAGGACCGGCAATACAGATTTTTTTATCATCAGATAATTGTCCAAGGTGCTTCATGTGAGCTTCTTGTATTTTTGCTTGCTCTTCTTTGTTTTGGTCTCTATTTGGTCCTACTTTTAAATGAACCATGAAATACTTTTTCATAAAATAAGTAGTATCTCCTTCCTCATAAGAAAACGTTTCAAAAATCGAAGTATCGACTGGAGGTATCGTAGATTTCTCAGTTGTTTTTTCCTTTGAAGTACTTTGTTCGTTTTTTAAATCTGCTTGCTGACAAGCGAGGAAAAATAACAGAAAACTAAAAATTACATATTTCATAGACTAAGAGAATTTAAACCACTTTCATTATTCATTATTCATTATTCATTATTCATTATTCATTATTCATTATTCATTATTCCCCTTCCTCATTCCTCTAAATCCTTCCGGACTTCCATAAATATGAACAATGTCGAGATAAATAGATCGAGACATACTTCCAGGGTTGAGTCCGGGCTGTCCTTCAGGAATAAACTTTTCTAATTTTTTGAAATAGTCAAGCCAGACCGGAAACGTTTTTTTTGTTTCAGGATCTTTATAAGTCATTGGTCGCAATTGAAAAATTGGCGTACCACCATTTGCTTCCTTGAAGGCAAAGTATAATAACTCTGAACAATAAAGTTTGTCATTGTTAATATCGAATACCTCATCATAGGCTTTTCCACGATGTTGTAAAGCGGATTGAATAGCTGGTTTGATTAGTTTTTGCTGCCCTTCTTTTAATCTTCCAACCAAAACTTTAGGGTGACCATTGGCATCAAAGCTACGATTTAGAAATGTGTCTATCGGCGTTTCAACTACCCCTTTGGAAACAGCTTCCAGAATAGCATATTCGCTTTGTGCTCCTTGGATGACTATTCCAACATGAGATAATCTTGCTCCATTTATACCGTGGGTTACTTTTTCGATGGCTTCGCAAAAGGAGCCACAATCCCCATCTTGAAATAACAAATCGCCTTCCTTTAAATTGAAAGACTCAACGATTTCCTTGGATATCTTTGGTGGAGATGTGTTTTCTTGCTTGCTAACCGGCTCATTTTTACAAGCTGTTATAAATAAAATACAAACTATAAAAAGGTAAATTTCAAATCGCATATAAATTATTCTCTTTTTCGGTTTTCTAATTTTTTATTGAATTCCAATACGATTACATCTTCATCCATGGATAAATGATTCATCACCTGTGCAGAATTTAAATCAGGATTGGAAAATTTAAATAGCCAAAGATTTCTTTGTTCAGAAATAGGATTTTTAATTTCCATATTCCAACTTTCATATTTTTTAAGCCAGTCTTTTACATCAATATTTCTTTTTAAAGAAATAACTAATTCATCAGGGATTACGTAATCAGGTAGCTCTAGATTTGGAACAGATTTTAAAGTCCAGCCTTCAGATTCTCCAATCGTTTCTAATTGCTTTTCTAAATCCTTAACTACTTTCGGGCGATTGATATCGCCAACTACCGTTTTAGTTTTACCATCTTTTACATGGCTTATTCTCGTTTTAGGTAAATCAGGAATGTTACTGGGGTAGTTGTCATCTAAAGCCCAAAAATTAGCGGCATTAAATGCTTTTTTCAAATCGTTATAAGCTGACTTGCTTAGTACTTTAGTATACAATCCATATTTGGGTACAAACTTTTTACCATCATACGTCATGATTCCACCTTTGTAAATCGTCAAAACATAAGATGGACATCTTCCAAAACAAGGATTTTTTGTCATTTCTATTTCCTTAGTAAGCGTACTCAAATCTTCAGGAACTTTTGTTGTCTTGCAGGAAAATGAGAAAGCAATGATGAAAAATAAGGATAAGTATAAAAGTGCTTTGAAGGCCATATTCATTGTTTTGATACAATGTTACTGAAATTATTGTTGAAAATAAAAACGAAAAGATTGAATTGAACACAAAGCAAGAAAATCAACAGCTTAGGGAAAGCTATTTTATTTTGCAATCATGACTTTTTTAGTAATAGTTTGTTTTGCAGCATAGAAACTTACAAAATAAATACCATTAGAAAGTCTGGAAGCATCGATCGATCTGAAATTTCTGGAGCCTTCTGTAATCTGATAAATGATTTGCCCTTGGGCATTGGACATAATCACTTCTACATCTCCGGGTACTTCCGCATCAAAGTCAATATGAATGCAATTCGTTGCAGGATTAGGATAGATCTCAATGGCTTCCGATGCAAAAGGCAAGGTTGGATTTAAAAAAGCACAGCCGACAGATTCTGTTAATCCAAGTCGTGGTCCAGCAAGTGTAGCTAGCATTCGCTCTTTTTGCCCAAGCGTAAACATCGCCATACAAGCGTCATCCGTATAATTCATGAAGTTCATATAAATGTCAGATCCTCCACAGGAAATTTGAGGATAGGAAGGGCAACCATAATAAGGTTCTTCTTGCTTAGGCGTATCGCTTACAAAATCGGGATCTTCCCCATCACAATCACCCCAAGGATGTCGAAGACCAAGAAAGTGACCAATTTCATGCGTAGCTGTTCTACCTAAATGATAAGGTGCTACAGAAGAAGAACTACAATTATTTCCGAAAGCCTGATAATCAATGACTATTCCGTCTTCTTCAGGAGCAAAATTAGGGACAGCAATATTTGTTGAAAGACCAATAAAAGCATTGCAGGTATTGCCGATCCAAATATTCAAATAATGATTGGTATCCCAGGCGTCGGCTCCACCTATTTCAGAATAAAATAGGCGTGAACGGTCAGCAGATCTTACTGTACCAATATCTCCAATGCAAGTGTAGCTGGTCTGGACTCTATTGATTCCATTTGTTGGTTCTTGATCTGGAGTTAAAGAGGCTAAACAAAATTCTAATTCAGTGTCTGCGGCTATGGCATCAAACTCTCCTGGAATATATCGGACATTTTCATTGAGGAGTCTAAAATCTTCATTTAGAACTTCTATTTGTGCATTTATTTGTACATCGGAGATATTTTCTTCTTCGGAATTGTATAAAACATGAACAACTACCGGAATGGTTATTATTTCCCGCTGCTGAGTAGTTGAAGGACGATAATTTTGAATAAACCGCTCTAATTCCTGTTGATGGGCTTCCATACTCGGAAAACGCTGAAGATGTTCTTCTAGTAAATCATCTGTCCCACAAGGCGATATTTGAGCCTTAGAAAAATCAGAAAAAGTAAGGAATAATAGGATTAGGGGTATAATTTGTTTCATTATGCAATCATAACGTCTTATTAAACAAAAACGATTCTTTGAAGATAGAAAAAATACTAATGTAAGGCAAATGGAGATGGGCCTAAAAAAGAAACGCCCTAATGTAAAGTTACATCCGGGCGTTCCTGCTGTTTTTTAATCTTAACTCAAAGTATTGGTTTTTAGTGACTTATACAAATGCTATCCTATATTTAACAGCTAAAAGACACTTTGAGCAGATTTATTGATTAATTATTTCGTAGAGTTGATCTAAATTTGGAGTTAAAATAATTTCCGTTCTTCTATTTCGAGCTTTATTAGTAGAAGAGTTATTCGGAGCTATTGGATCATAAAAAGCTCTCCCTGATGCAGTCATTCTTTTCGAATTTACACCATTGTCGCTCAGGATTTTCACCACTGCAGTTGCTCTTCTTACACTCAAATCCCAATTACTGGCAGGAGATCCATCTGCATCTGTATGCCCTTCTACATTTACCAGAATGTCTGGATTGGCATTTAATACCTGGGCAACTTTTTTGATCGCTGTTTTTCCTTTCCAGTCGATTTTATCGCTTCCGGAAGCAAATAATAAATCCTGACTTAAAGACACATAGATTTTTCCATTCTTTTCACTAATGGTTAAATCAGAATCCGTAAAACCTAATAAAGCCTGATTGACACTTCTTTTTAAGGCCAATAAGCTTTCATCTTTTTGGCGAAGAATGTTTTGTAATTCCTGCAATTGTTGCTCGTAATCACTAAACTTATTATCTACATTATTCAACTGATCTTCTTTTGCTCGGAGCTCATCACGGATGCGTTGAATATTTGCTTCCTGTGCTTTCAGATCATCTGCCAAACGGGCTAATTCTCGTTCTTTTTGATCTAATTGATTGGTTTTTGCTGCTAGCTTATCTGTCAAGGTGAGCTTTTCATCAGAAGAAATAGACAGTAATTCTTTGTTTTGAGCAAGAAGCTGATCGTATCGAAAGAGTAAATCCTGATTGTTTTGAGCTAAAGCTCCAAAACGATTCTCTAAATCCTGAGCAGCATTTTTATTTTTATCCAGCTCATCTTCTAAACGTTGAACATCGTATTTTAGAAAACGATTTTGATCAACAACGTTTCTTAAAGAATCTCTTTCCCGCCTGTTTTCGATACTTTTACGCTCCAATTCACTATACTTTTTGGTTGGAACACAAGAAGCGACTAGAATAGTGGCTAGGATAGCCATTATTGATTTTTGTAGCAATTTCATAGAGGTCTATTTTAAAAAAATGATAATTCCGATAGAAAAAATAAAATCTATCAATTAATTATTAAAAATACAATAATCAATTGTTAATAATTACTGAACTTAAAAT